>JBEAYO010000230.1:0-5972 GCA_041159285.1 Bacteroidota bacterium
TCCCGGGTCAGCCCCTTGAGCTGTATCTTTCCCAATACCGGGAACTCGATGTTGCCGTCCTTGTCCACCAGGTAGCCCTGGCCGAGCATGGAGCCGTCCTCGCCCGAAGGACGCACCGGGTTGTTGAACAGCCTGGCTGTCGCAGAATCAAAAGTGGAGACCGTGACGGCGAGGATGTCATCCGACTGTATCAGGATTTTCCGGGGATCCGGAATATACTGTGCCTTGATGTACTCGATGGGCGTATCGGTATTGAAATTCACTATTTTTTCATACGGAACCCCGCAACCTCCACTAAAAAAGAGCAGCAAACCTGTCAAGACAGCAATCCTGGAGAAGCTTATGTGAAATTTATTCATGTGGTGTCTTTATTGGTTTTATCAATGGTGGTGAAACCGGCGTCAAAAAACCGGTGCCTCCCTCCTACAACATGCCGGAGGTTTCAAAAGAGGAGTCTTTTCTCGTTTTCCGCACCACTTCTGAAATGCCAAGGCCAAAATATGGAATTGCCGCCATTGAGAACAGGAAAACCAAGGCAAAATAAAAATTTTGAGGCAAAAATAGCAAGGAAAATATAATCACCAGTGCATTCCAGCTATACAGAATCAGGCAAATAGCCCTGTGACCGGCACCCTTTTTCCCCAACAGGTGATGGATGTGGGTGTGGTCACCCTTGAAGGGAGAGGTCTTTCTGGCCAGCCTGCCCAACACCACCTTCGCCATGTCGGCCACCGGAATCAACAGCAGTGCCAGAAAGAACATGGGAGAGACGCCCGCCGGCTGCAACTGCTGGCGGATGGCCGGATCCAGGGATTGCACCGACAGGAAACAGAACATCAGACCGATGAAGGTCGAGCCATTGTCCCCCATGAATATCTTGGCTTTCCCGAAATTGAAAAACCAAAACCCCAGGATGCCGCCCGCCAATGCCAGCGAAGCGAGCACTTCCGCCATGGCCCCTGCCCGGTAAAACAACCAGGCGAAAGCCAGTGAAGACCCGAAGGACAGCCCCCCTGCCAGGCCATTGATGCCGTCAATGAAATTATAGGCATTGACCAGGGCCCCCATCAGCAAGATGGTCAGCAGCGAACTGAACCAGAACGGGAGCGGCTCCACCAGGCCGGGCAGCGACTTGACGGTGATGCCGGCAAAACACAGAAAACAGCCTATCACAATTTGAAACAACAGCCGTTTCAGCGCCGGAATATTCACCAGGTCATCCTTCACGCCCAACAGGAACAACATGAAGGAGCCCGCAAACAGAGCATCGTATTTCTCATTCAGGTAGGAACCGCCCAGGCTGAACAAGGCCACCCAGCAGGAGGAGAAAATGGCAATCCCTCCCAGGGGGCTCACTGTCTCAATATGCAGCTTGATGTGGTTGTTGGCATCAAACAGCTCCAGCCTCTTCGCCAGGTCTATGATGTAGATCACCAGGAAAACGGATATTCCGGCAGCCAGCAGGAACATTGCTGGCAAAGCGGGTGTGTGACTCATAATGTGTGTGTGAATGCGTGTGGCTAACTAAACAGGTGGTTCTGAAAACTTCCCTCCCTGAGGGCCTTCATGACCCTGGGGGCTTCGGCTTCCAGCTTCTTCAGCAACTCGAAATGCCGCAGGTGGTGCATGTCCGTCCCCAGAAAGTCAATCATCCCGCCCTTGAACAAGCGGTTGGCCGAGTCGCGGACTTCCTTGCCGTAGTGGCCCGCCAGGGACAAAATGTTCATCTGAAAAGAACAGCCGAAATCCTTCAGCTTTTCAAAATTCTCCGCACTGCTGTAGTAGAGGTAGCGCTCCGGATGAGCCAGGATGGGACGATAGCCTTTGATCCTCATCTGAAAAAGTATGTCGAAAAGGTTGGGCGGCGGAGAAAAGGTTGAGATCTCTATAAGCACATAATTGTCGGAGAGTGTCAGCAGGCTTTCCTTTTCAATGGTGTTGATGAAATCGGAATCCACGAAATACTCGGCACCCAGGGCTATTTCAACCTCCAGGTCGGAAGCCTCCACCGCCGCCTTCAGCTCATGGAAGGCCTGGGAGAGGTTTTCGCGGGTGTTTGGAAAATAGCCCGGCCTGATGTGGGGCGTGGTAATCAGCTTGCGGTATCCCAGGGACGCAAGGCCACCCAGGAGCAACATGCTGGTTTCCATGCTGTCCGATCCGTCATCCACCCCCGGAACCAGGTGGGAGTGAATGTCAATTCCTATGAAAGAGAAGTCTGAAGTTATATTTTCTTCCTTTCCTTTTCTTTTAAATAACTCAAAAAACACAGTAAAGAGCAGTTGTTGGATGAAAAACTACCATTCAGGCAAAAGCTTCGCTATTGATAAGTCGCACCTTACCGCTAGGACAAATGGAATACCTTCTGCCAGCGCACCGGCAGTTCCACTCTGTTGACCAGACTGATGATTAATGCCTTTAACAAACACCTTTTGCTTAATTTGACAGAGAAAAACCCCATCAAAGTGGTGGTGGTAGTTTTCTCAATTTTATGTAATGTGCAACTGTTTCATTTAATTTTATTTCGGGTTAATATTGAATACAATATATCAGTAATATCTCAAATTCCAAAAAATAACGGGGCGCTTTAACGAGCTTTTTCCAACCAACCTCCAGCACCTTCGGAAAATTCCAATAGCAAGTCGGAATCCATTTCCTGGCTTCACGTGGAAGTGGCTCGGCAACAAAGCAAAGAGCAGCTGTGCTGTTGTCACAAAAGCATTACATCGAAAAATAAAGCTATAACGTCCTCAGGGTTGAGGCGGGGGGTGTAAACTATCTCTGAGCAGCAGTTGAACGGGTTGCAAAATGCGCACGGGCGCCTGGAGATGCCTGAAATTTATCTGATTACCAAAACTTGCACAGGCATCTGATTGCAATGAGCCGCAAATGTAATGAACTTTTATGAAAGAAACAACTATGGGGGAAGGGTCGATTTTAGCAATGAAAATTCCATACCGTTTTTTGGAGCAGCCGGCAGCTGCTTGAAAAAAGTGGGGCAGGATACTTCAAACGCCTTGCTATTTCTGGGATTTCGAAACCAGGAAGATGCACAATCCCGTGAAAATAATATTGGGCAACCAGACGCCCAAGAAGGCCGGCATGGCGTCTCCGGTGGCAAAAGTGATGGAAAATTTTGACAGAAAAATAAAAACGGCCCCCAACACCACGCCCAGGGCCAGGTGAAGCCCCAGCCCCCCCCTCACTTTGCGGGATGCCACCGACACGCCGATGATGGTGACGACCAGGATCATGAAAGGGTCGGCCGTCCTGCGGTACAATTCTATTTCGTACAGCTTGGTGTTGCCCACGCCGCGCAGGCGCTCCTCTTCTATGAAAGCGGAAAGCCGGTGGGAGGGTATCATCTCCCGCGTGGCTTCATAGCGGACGAAGTCCTCCGGCACCATCTGCAGGGTGGTGTCGAGCTTGCTCTTCCCCCCTACCCTGATCTCCTCCCCGGAGGGACTGAAGCGGTGCATTTCGTAATTGATGAGCTGCCACTTGTTGGGCCTGCCTTTCCAGCGGGCCTCCTCAGCCTCGATGAACGCGCTGAGCTGGTTGTCCTCGAAACGCTCCAGGCGGAAATTCCTGGCAAAGGAATCCTGCTTGAAATAATCCCGCACGTATATTTTGACCCCTGGCTCGACGAACATGTGGATGTCGCGCGTGGACCCCTTGTCGCTTTCCTTCATGATGTAGCTGTGGAAAAAGTCCAGCCGGGTCTTGTTGCTCAAGGGGATGAAGAAGTGGTTGAGCCCCAGGTGAATCAGGGCAATGGCACCCGCGCTGAGCAGGTACGGCCTCAGCAGGCGGTTGAAGCTCACCCCGGCGTTCAGGATGGAGATGATCTCGGCGTTGAAGGCCATCCTCGAGGTGAAGAAGATGACGGAGATCAGGGCAAAAAGCGGCCACAGCAGCCCGTTGATGAAAATGATGAAATTCAGGTAGTACTCCCGGATCACCTGCCCCGGACCCAGTTTCTCATCGATGAACTCCTCCACGTTCTGACTGAAATCCACGATCACTGCCACCAGGGAGAAGATGAGCACGACGAACAGGAAGGTTCCCACAAATTTTCTGACGATGTAGCGATCTAGTATTTTCAGCATGACAGGGCTGTGTTTTAAAGCCTTTGGTTCAGGCGGACAACCATGCCGGCCTTCCAGCTTGCAAAGTCGCCGGCCATGATGTGCTTGCGCGCCTCCCCCACCAGCCACAGGAAAAAGCAAAGGTTGTGCAAGGTGGCAACCTGGGCGCCAAGGTACTCCCCGGCGATGATCAGGTGCCGGAGGTAGGCCTTGGAATGGGCACGACTGGTGTGGCTGGTGCTGTTTTCATCAATGGGGCTGAAGTCGTCCTTCCACTTGGCATTTCGCATGTTCATGATGCCGTCGGCGGTGTAGAGCAGCCCATGCCTGGCATTGCGGGTGGGCAGCACGCAGTCCATCATGTCCACCCCCAGGGCGATGGCCTCCAGGATGTTGACGGGGGTGCCCACGCCCATGAGGTAGCGGGGCTTTTCCTTTGGCAGGATGTCGCAAACCAGGCCGGTCATTTCATAGAGCAGCTCCTCCGGCTCGCCGACCGACAAGCCGCCGATGGCATTTCCCTCCCGCCCGAAGGAGGCTATGGTCTCCGCCGACTGCTTGCGCAAATCGGGGTAGGTGCTTCCCTGCACAATGGGGAAGAAGGTCTGGTCGTAGCCGTAGCAGCCGAAGGTCTCGTCGAAGCGGTCGCAGCAGCGCTTCAGCCAGCGATGGGTGAGCTGCATGGAGTTTGCCGCGTATCGGTAGTCGCAGGGATAAGGGGTGCATTCATCCAGGGCCATGATGATGTCCGCGCCGATTTCGCGCTGAATGTCAATGGCGCGCTCCGGGGTGAAGACATGGCGGGAGCCGTCGATATGGGACTGGAAGGTGACGCCTTCCTCCTTGATTTTTCGCTGGCTGCTCAGGGAATAGACCTGGTAGCCGCCGCTGTCCGTGAGGATGGGGCGTTCCCAGCCCATGAATTTGTGCAGTCCGCCCGCCTGGCGGAGGACCTCGGTGCCGGGGCGGAGGTAGAGGTGGTAAGTGTTGCCCAGGATGATTTGGGCTTTGATGTCCTGTGCCAGTTCATGCTGGTGGATGGCGCGCACGGCGCCATGGGTTCCCACGGGCATGAAGATGGGCGTTTCGATCTTGCCGTGGGCGGTTTCCAAAAGGCCCGCCCTGGCAGCAGATCCCGGGTCGGTATGTTGTAAGTGAAAATTCAAAGGCTGATGGTTTGTGAATTATTTGGTGTCACCTGCAGCGCCGGGACAAGGCCACTCCCAATCGCCCAGCGGAAAGCTTTTGGGGCGGTAGGAGTAGTGCCACCATTCCGTGGAGGTGGAGCCGAACCGGTGTGCCTTCATCACTGAGAGCAGCATTTTCCGGTTTTGGAGCACGTCTTCGGGATGGCCGGCGTAGTCGTGCCAGGCTTCTTTTCCAAAAAAGTCGAATTCCGTGCCCATGTTCAGTTCGCGGCCCAGGCTGTCGACCAGGGTGAGGTCAACGGCTGTGCCGCGGTTGTGCATGGAGCCTTCCCGGGGGTCGGCCACATAGCGGGGGTCGGGCACTTTTTTCCACAATCTCCACTGGACGGGGCGCGGGCGGTAGCAGTCGTACATTTTGAGTCCATAGCCCTTGGCTTCCAGTTCGCTTTGGATGGCGGCGATGGCGCGGGCGACTTCCGGGCGGAGGAAGCAGCGGCCGCACTCGTACATTTTTTCATGGACGAAGTTGTTGTCGGTCGCATAGCGAAGGTCCAGGAGGACGCCTGGCACCAGGCGGGTGAGCTCCGTCCACTGGGTGGTGTCGTAATCCGGCGGGGGAACGGGGGCCGGGGCCTCGCTAATGCTGTCAGCGGCGGGCGCTGCCGGCGGGGGGGCTGTCACTGCCGCCGGCGGGGGCTGGTGTTGGCAGCCCAGGGCCAGGGTTACTGCCAGGTAC
>JBEAYO010000231.1:0-5951 GCA_041159285.1 Bacteroidota bacterium
GGCCATAGGCCCGCCGAGCGGCCGGGAAGGGGTTTTCAGGGCGCGGGGCTGCGCCCCGCGCCCTTTTCAAATCGGAGCACTGAGTCCCGGGGCTTTTTACACAACCCCTTTCCGGAAGCTGTGCGGCACCGGGGAGACGAATTTCAAAAGCACACTGGATCCATTGAGACAGCCTCGTATGCTTTGAGGTCAAGCAATACCGACAGAACGAATTTCAAAAGCAAATACTAAGGGAATTTAAGGTAGGGAAGCCGACTCCGAGGGAAAATGAAAGTTGGCGGCAACAAAACATTACCAAAGAAGTGCCAAAAACTAAACTTCCCCGGTTTCTAAGGCAGTGTCGCCCATTTCCAGGATTATTTCGAACTCCTCCCTTTGAAGTGGCATCACCGACAGCCGCCCGATGCGCACCAGGCCAATCTGCTGAAGACGAGGCTCAGCCTTGATCGCCGGCAAACCAACTGGCCGGCTCAAAGCCTCCACAGGAACCAAATCCACCACCGACCAATCCCCGCTCTCGGCCGTCGGGTCGGGGTAATGCTCCCGCTCCACCCGGCAAACGCCAACCACCTGGCGGTCTTCCACACTGTGGTAAAACAAGACCAGGTCGCCCTCCCGCATGGCGCGCAGGTTGTTCCTGGCAGCATAGTTGCGAACGCCGTCCCACATGGTCTTGCCCAGGCGCAGCAAATCCTGGAAACTAAACACGTCCGGTTCTGATTTCACCAGCCAATAGTTCATGTCAACTCGTTTGATTTTATATGGCCCCAGCCCCCGCCTGCAACAGCCGGCAAACCAGCTGCCAGCTCACAATGCCCACGGAGACTGATACGTTCAGCGAGTGCTTGGTGCCAAACTGAGGTATCTCCAGGCACCCGTCCACCAATTGCATCACCGGGTCGCTGACGCCGTCCACCTCATTGCCAAACACCAGGGCGTATCGCCCGGAAACCTCAACCTCAAATTCGTGCAGGGGAATGGACCCCTCGGCCTGCTCCACGGCCAGGACCTGCCAGCCCTCGTCCCTCAGCCGATTCACTACCTCACTGGCCTCTGCTGCGTACTCCCAGCTCACGGACTCATGCGCCCCCAGGGCGGTCTTCAATATTTCCCGGTGCGGCGGCGTGGCCGTGATGCCGCAAAGATAAATTTTTTCCAGCGCAAAGGCGTCCGCCGTCCGAAAGGCGGAGCCGACGTTCAGGGCAGAGCGGACATTGTCCAGCACGAGCACGACCGGCACCTTTCGGCGCTGCCGCATCTGCTCCGGCGACAACCGCCCCAGTTCATCCATCGTCAGTTTTCGCATACCTGCTGTTTTGGATTTTTGTAAATCACCAGCTCCACACCTCCCCGCTTCATGGTTTTCAATTTTGTCCAGCCTTGCTCCAGCTCGTCTATTTCCTCGTCGCGGAAGTCGTTCATCACATTGGAATATAAAATGTAGCAATCGGCAGCCAGCTGCTTTTCTGAAAAACCCTCCCGGTCATCAGCGGGGTCGTAGTATTTCCGGGGGCCGATGTTGGGGAAGGCCGTCCCGACCGAAGCCAGCGGGATGCCCTGTTCGCGGAGATAGACCTGGGCCTCTGCCACCAGCGAGTACCAGGGAAGGTGTGCCAGCGTGGAATCCCAGCCCATGGAGATTTTCCTGGGATAGACCCAGCAATTGCCACTGAGCAAACCCAGGCACAGCAAGCCAACCGCCAGCTTCTGCCTGCCGGGACTTGCTATTTTCTCTTTTGCAAATAAAATGGCAAAAACCAGCATGTTCAGGCTGAGGAATACCGGCAGCAAGTAGCGATGGGCCAGCAGTCCCTTGTAAAATAACTGCGAGGGGATGAGGGCCAGCGAAACCAGCGAAAATAACAACAGCCATTCATGCTCCGCCGAACGGCGGCTAAGCCAGTCCCGAATGTGCCGGCGGTTCAGTATGACCATGGCCATCAGGAAAAGCCAGACAAACACCCTTCCCAGGTCGGCCAGTCGCCAGCCCAGCACGGCGATGTTGCGGATGAATCCCTGAAGGTCCACCCGCTCGAAACTGGGGGCCCAGGTCGAGTGCTCGTGATAGCCCACCCAGCCGGTCTCCAGCTTGTGAAACGCCAGGTAAGCCAGGGCCAGCATGCCGCCCGGGACGAAGGGCCACAATTTGCGGCAGATGCTCCTGAGGCCTTGTTTTTCCGAACGGAGGACGGCATAGAGGAAAAGTCCCAGTCCCAGCATCATGCCCCGCATGCTGACCAGTCCCAGGCCGGTAACTGCCGCAGCCAGGAACCAGGGCTGCTCCCGCCAGATGGCGTTCAGCGCCATGAGGAAAAACAGGCACAACAACACATCGGGGCTGATCAGCAAACATTGGGAGGCCAGCACGGGATCGCACAGACAGAGCAAGGGAAACCAGATGGCATTGGCCGGTCCGGCTATTTTTTCTCCCGTTTTCAACAGGAAATAAGCCAGTCCCAGCAAAAACGGCAGCATGGCGAAATGGCTGACCAGGAGGTTCTTGCCAAAGGCCTTCCAGGTCAGGGCAAGGTACGCCCCGAAAGCAGGGGGATGGCCACTGTCAATGGACTCCGGAAGGAGCCAACTACTGAAATTAGTTTCGTAAAAATAATGGGCGTGCTTGGAGCCCAGCTGGACCGTGTCCCAGAAGAAAGGGTGATCCCGTACCCACCATACTGTGGCAATAGCCCCTGTGAAGAGCAAGGCCAGCTGCCATCTCATTTCATGCAGGCTTTCACAAAACTGACAAACAGCGGGTGGGGGTTCTCCACCGTGCTCTTGAGTTCCGGGTGGAACTGCACCCCTACGAACCAGGGATGTCCCTGCAGCTCCACAATTTCCACCAGGTTGTTGTCGGGATTCAGGCCGGTGGCCACCAGGCCCTTCTTTTCCAGCTGTTCCTTGTAGTCGTTATTGAACTCGTAGCGGTGGCGGTGGCGCTCACTGATGCTGAGGTTGCCGTAAGCCTGATGGGCGAGGGAGCCCTTTTTCAAGTCGCAGTTGAATGCGCCCAGCCTCATCGTGCCGCCTTTCTTGGTGATTTTCTTCTGGTCGCTCATCAGGTCGATGACGGGGTGTTCCGCCTTGCGGTTCACCTCGGTTGACTCGGCACCGGGCAGATTCAGCACGTTGCGGGCAAATTCCACCACGGCGCACTGCATGCCCAGGCAGATGCCAAAGAAGGGCATCTTGTGGGTGCGGGCATATTGAATGGCGTTGATCTTGCCGGCAATGCCCCTCTCGCCGAATCCGGGCGCCACCAGGATGCCGTCGAGATCAAGCAATCGCTTTTCCACTTCCGCCATGCTGTCTGCCAGCGACTCGGAGTGGATGGGAACCACGCGAACCCGGCACTCGTTCACGGCACCGGCGTGGATGAAAGACTCGAAAATGGATTTGTAGGCATCCTGCAGCTCGTGGTATTTTCCAATCAGACCGATTTTGACATCGTGAACGGGGTTCTTCAATCGGCCCAGGAAGACCTTCCAGGCCGAGAGGTCCGGCTCCTTGCGGTCGGGCAGGTGCAGCTTCACCATGACCGTGGTGTCCAGTTTTTCCTTGGCCATGAGCAGCGGGACGTCATAGATGGTGTCGGCATCAATGGCTTCGACCACGGAGCCGATGGCCACGTTGCAGAACAGGGCCAGCTTGCGCCGGATGTCCATGTTGATGGGATGCTCCGTGCGGCAGACCAGGATGTCCGGCTGGATGCCTGCGCTGAGCAGTTCCTTGACGGAGTGCTGGGTGGGTTTGGTCTTGAGTTCCTTGGCAGCCCGCAGGTAGGGCACCAGGGTGAGGTGGATTACCAGGCAGTTGTCGCTGCCCAGTTCCCAGCGCAGCTGGCGAAGGGCCTCCAGGTAAGGCAGGGATTCGATGTCGCCCACCGTGCCGCCGAGTTCCGTGATGACGATGTCGAACTGGTTGGTGTTGCCGAGCAGCTGGACCCTGCGCTTGATCTCGTCGGTGATATGGGGCACCACCTGCACCGTTTTCCCGAGGTAGTCCCCGGACCTTTCCTTGTTGATGACGGTCTGGTAAATGCGGCCGGTGGTGATATTGTTGGCCTGGGAAGTGGGTACGTTGAGGAAGCGCTCGTAGTGGCCCAGGTCGAGGTCCGTTTCGGCACCGTCATCGGTCACATAGCATTCTCCGTGCTCGTAGGGGTTGAGGGTGCCGGGGTCCACATTGATGTAGGGATCAAATTTCTGGATGGTGACTGAGAAGCCCCTGGCTTGCAACAGCTTGGCCAGAGAGGCCGAAATGATGCCTTTTCCGAGGGATGAGGTGACACCGCCCGTAACGAAAATATACTTTGCCATCTGATACAGGATGAATGTTGAGAAAATGCCGGACTTGAGCCGGTGTGCACTGAAATCCACTATTGCACCGGTGCATCAGCGCGCTGCCCCCGTTACGGGACACAAAAGTAGGAAAAAGGGGGACTGGAAGGTTAGAATCGCATTTTTTTTTATGCTTCAGCGCGGTTTCCAGATCACCTCGGTTGCTCCGGCCTCCTGCCCGATGGCGCGGGACAGCATGAAGAGGTAGTCGGAAAGCCGGTTGAGGTACTTCATGATGATGGGATCCACGGATTCCTCCTGGCTGAGGGCGACGGCCAGGCGCTCCGCACGGCGGCACACACAGCGGGCGACGTGGCAGAAGGAGACGGCGGGATGGCCGCCGGGGAGGATGAAGTTTTTCAGCGGGGGAAGTTGTTCCTCCATGGCATCGATTTCCTTTTCCAACAGCTCCAGGTCGGAGGGGCGCAGGTCAGCCGGGAGGCTCATCTTGTCAGGGTCTGCGGCCAGGCTGGCGCCGGTGCTGAAGAGGCGGTCCTGTATTTCCTTCAGGACTTCCCGGTGGTGGGCATTGGAGATCCAGTCGTTGACGACGCCGATGTGGGCGTTGAGCTCGTCCACGGTGCCATAGCATTCTATGCGGAGGTGATTTTTGGGAAGACGGCGGCCGCCGAAAAGGGCTGTTTCACCGGCATCGCCGGTTTTCGTGTAGATTTTAAAGGCCATGGAGTGCGCGTTTAATTTTTGTGGTGTTCAGAAGTGGATGATGCTGGCTGGTCAGGCTGGTTGGAGCACCCTGACGGGGTTCGGATTCAGATCATCTGAGGCGATGTTGCCGTCTATCAACCTGACGATGCGATGGGCGCAGGCTGCGATATCCGGTTCGTGAGTGACAAGGACGATGGTGTTTCCGGCGTTGTGGATTTGTTCAAACAGGCCGATGATCTCATAGGATGTCTTGGAGTCGAGGTTGCCGGTGGGTTCATCTGCCAGGATGATGCTGGGTTTATTCACCAGGGCACGGGCCACCGCGACGCGCTGCCGCTGTCCGCCGGAGAGTTCGTTGGGTTTATGGTGGGAGCGGTCGGCCAGGCCAACGGATTCTAGCACCGTCCTGGCGCGTTCCAGTCGCTCTGCCTTGCCCATGCCGGCGTAAACCAGGGGGAGCGCCACATTTTCCAGGGCGGATAGTCTGGGCAGCAGGTTGAAGGTTTGGAAGACGAAGCCGATTTCCTTGTTGCGGACGGCGGCGAGCTCTGCGTCTTTCATGGTGCTGACGTTCACGCCGTTAAGGAAGTAGTCTCCCGAGCTGGGAGAGTCCAGGCAACCGATGAGGTTCATGAGGGTGGACTTGCCGGAGCCGGAGGGTCCCATGAGGGCGACGTACTCGTTTTTGTATATTTCGAGGTTGACGCCTTGCAGGGCCTGGACGATGCTATCGCCCATCTGGTATATTTTCTTCAAATTTCTGACGGAGATGATTGATTCCATTTCAATAATTAATTATAGAACATTTAAAGGCTGTCTCAAAAGCAACGGCAATTCGTTCCGGCAGTGCCGATCCGCCGCCGGAAAGGGCGTTTGGCCGGCCTGTGGCCGGCCGAACGCCCTGAAATCCCCCTTCCGCCGCGGGGTTGGGTAGCCAAACCCCGG
>JBEAYO010000232.1:0-5949 GCA_041159285.1 Bacteroidota bacterium
CCCGGCCCGCCCCACGCCGGGCTTGTGTAAACAGCCCTTGCGGCTGGTGCTGTTGGTGCTGCACGGCTTCCGGGAAGGGGTTTTTAGGGCGCGGGGCGAAGCCCCGCGCCCTTTTGAAAGAGGGGCACCGGCCCCCGGGGACTTTTAGTCGGCCAATCCCGATCAACAGGCTTGGGATTTGCGGGGAGATATGCTGTAAAAAATGACCGGTGAACCCGCTGCGACCTTTAAAAACCATGGTATTCAAAAAGCAGAAAACATAAATCTGCACGAATTTCCCGAAATGTTAAAAAAACATTTCCCGATAGTCATTCACTCACAATTGCACTAATTTTGAATTTCGTTTATACCATTCATCTCAAACACAACACGCATGCTGGGATTAAAACTTCCAACAGATCCGCGCTGGGTCAATCTGGCAGAGATGGACCTCGAAGAAATATTGACAGACCATGCATATTGCGAGCAAAAGGCGGCCACCTCCTGCATCTCGCTCATTCAGCAGTTTCCGGACAAGCCTGAAATGGTCAAGGCCCTGGCCCCCATCGTCACCGAAGAATGGGGACATTTCCGCCTGGTGCTGCTGGAAATGGAGAAGCGGTCCCTGCAGTTGGGAAGGCAGCGAAAGGACGAATACGTCAACGAGCTGCTGAAGTTTGAAAAAAAAGGGGGCAGCAGGGAGGAAAGGCTGCTGGAAAAGCTGCTGATCTGCGGGCTGATAGAAGCCCGCAGCTGCGAGCGCTTCCGGTTGTTGTCCCTGCACATCAGCGATGACCACCTCAAAGATTTTTATCATAAATTCATGGTCTCGGAAGCAGGTCATTACCGGCTTTTCCTGGACCTGGCGCGCCATTATTTCGGAGAGGAAACCGTTCGGAAACGCTGGCAGGAATATCTGGATCACGAGGCAGGCATCATGCAGCAACTGGAGGTTCGGGGCGACCGCATGCACTGAAAATAATGACCGAACCCCTGGCAAAGAGAAAATTGCCGACTAAAAATTTCACAACTGTTTGGCACCCCTTTCAGACGTTGCTTGTTTTCCGGAAAGGGCGGCCCGCGGCGCCCCGTGCCCTTTCTGGGGAGGTCAGCAAGGTCAGCAAGGGATGCCAAACAGCTACAAAATTTCAAAGAAAACAGATGATTGCAGCTGGTTTTTTTAAAATATGCCGCCAACCTGTCTAACGATTGGTAACTTTTTTGTGTAATTTGGCGTAGTTTTTTAAGTAATTAATTGCATCGGAAAATGCACCATGTCACACTGCCGCTGATTGCTCTTCACGCAGTGTTCGGATGCCAATCAAACGGAGGATGACCGTCGGAGACTTCGGTGGCCTTTCATGTGAATTCGATTAAATTTTGTCAACCCGGCACAACTACACATAGCGAACACCCTAAACCGTTAACAATTAGTTTATGCGTCAGTTAAAAATCACCAACAAAATCACCTCTAGAGAGAGCCTGGCACTTGACAAATATCTCAATGATATTGGAAAGATTGACATGCTCACGGCTGAGGAGGAGGCCGAACTCGCCAAAAGAATCCGTGCCGGAGACCAGGAGGCACTTAACCGGCTCACACGGGCCAACCTTCGCTTCGTTGTCTCCGTGGCAAAACAATACCAGAACCAGGGCCTTTCGCTCAGCGACCTGATCAACGAAGGGAACGTTGGCCTGATGAAGGCAGCCAGGCGCTTCGACGAGACCAAGGGCTTTAAATTCATTTCCTACGCCGTGTGGTGGATCCGCCAGTCCATCCTGCAGGCCATCGTCGAGTACTCCAGGATTGTAAGGCTTCCGCTGAATAAAGTCGGTTCCTACAACCGCGTGAACGAAGCTTTCATTTCCTTCGTCCAGGAGTTTGAACGCGAACCCTCTGAAGAAGAATTGGCGGAAATCCTCAACCTCACCCCCAAGGAGATCTCAAATATGATGAAGGGAAGCATCCGCCACGTTTCTGTGGATGCACCTGTGGGCGGCGAGGACAGCGACTCCACGATGCTGGACCTCATTGCCGACGATGACGGGGAACGCCCGGATGACGCCCTCATGGACCAGTCCCTCAAGGAAGAAGTGCAGGCGGGGCTTTCTATCCTCTCTCCGCGGGAAGTCGAGGTGCTTTCTGCCTATTATGGTCTCAATGGCATGAAAGCCCTAACGCTGGAGGAAATTGGAGAGCTGTATTGCCTGACGAGGGAAAGAGTGCGCCAAATAAAAGAAAGAGCCATCAGGAGGCTGCGCAAGGCCTACAACCGGAATGCGCTAAAGTCTTATTTAGGTTAGAATGCCGCTTTGCCGGATTCTTGCCTTTTAAAGGGGCTGGCTTTGTCTTAGCTTGATGGTGCGACAGGCATCGTTTGAGTCAGCGGACTTGCTGGCAATATTGGCGGTACATTGCAATTTGACCGAATACAGTAAAAAATCCCCTTGGTGGACAGGTTCGTCCTCGGCCAAGGGGATTTTTTATTGCACCCAAATGTATTGGCAGGGATGCCTTAACTCTCATCTGCCACACCTCGATTTTGCAAAAACAGGAATAAAAACCCTTTATTTCCAACCGTTTTGCTATTACTAAAAGTTGCCTGTTCGCTGCGCTCCGCATTGAAAACGGCGCGCCTGAGCGTGCCACCGACCGCACTTTCCGGAAAACAAGCAGCAGGCAGCTGCGAGGGGGGCTAAACAGTTACAAAATAGGCACTCATTAAAAATATTATGAGCCTGTCTCAAAAGTCTTTCGCCGCCTGCGGCGAAATAAAATATTGAATGAAAGCCCATTTTTTGATTTTGCGAAGCAAAATCAAAAAATGGGCTTTCATTCAAAA
The DNA here is from genome assembly GCA_041159285.1 of Bacteroidota bacterium. Lineage (GTDB taxonomy): Bacteria > Bacteroidota > Bacteroidia > Chitinophagales > Saprospiraceae > UBA6168. The sequence continues at coordinate 2,823 of JBEAYO010000232.1, forward strand.
TATTTATTGGCGGCGTCAGCCGCCAATGGTCTTCTGAGACAGCCTCCTTTCCAGGAGGCGGGCAGGCCCGGTTGAATCCCTTTGGTTTTGGGGAGATTACTTTTTTATTCAATTACACAATCCTTGCAATCAGAAATATCCGATTTGGTTTTTGAGGTGCGGAAGATGAGTACTATTAAAAGTAAATAAAGTTGCCAGTAACCGTCGTTTTCGCCCTAAATATTTTGCATTTATTAAAAAAACATTATATTTGCCACCGTGGCAATTTTGGCGACTACGCCTTCGGCCTTGATTTATTGCATACTACCTCTTGAGAAAACCATGGTTCAGCAAACACTTACAACAAAACCTGCGGGTGGTCAAATCCATACTGCTCTTTTCCCGCTTCCCAAATTTTCATTCGGAGCAATCCCTCGATACACAAGCAACGAAACTTGTCACAAGAGATATTGCCCATTTCACCCATTCACACGACGATTCCCGGAACAGCCAAGCGTGTTTTTAAAATTTATTCACACTGAGATCCAATCCAGGATGATCGCACGGGATTAATCAAGGAATTTGCTTGCACAAAGCGTCATCCTTAATCCGTCACGAGCACTTGAACATTGGTCTGAGTAAGGAGAAATTCTTAAATGCGCTTTGTTTGTCAATCAAATTATCCGCTGTAAAGCCGCGCCGGAATCGTCATTCATCCCCTTTACCTTTTCTTGCAAGTTGATTTAAGACGGCAGGGATTTCCAGGACTACCTCTTCGCGCGAGCAACAACCCGAAAATTATCAAGGGCCTGGCTGACAGGCTTTCAAAAAACAAAACAACTATGAGCTTTCTGACAAAGGATCACTTCCCTTTATTGGCCGCTGCTTATTATTACAAACACAGACAAGTCCTCAGATGCTTGTCGCTCTTTGCCGCATTCACGCTGATGAGCAGTGGACTGCAGGCGGAGGGCTCCAAAGACTTTGTGGGCTATCCGGGTTACAGGATGTTCCTCGATACCAGGGACCAGCAGCAACTGAAAATATTCGCCCGGGTAGGGGAATTCATCAATGTTGGTTCCAGCCACGTGGGCATACAGAATGGCTTTATCAAAGTCTATGGCCCTGGGGGACAGCTCGTAGCTACCTTCGACAACACCGGGGCCACCGCCGGAAAAGCCATTATCAACAATAACCTCGAGGAGATGAGCGGCCCCACCGGCGGCGGCCTCACCCAGGGGCCAGGCTATATCCCGGGCGTAGTGCAGGTGCAAGCCGGACAAGAGGGCGTCTGGACGGTCATATTCGACTACCCGGGGTATTCCAATGCCGGCTTTACCAATATCATGAATAGCGATAGCTGGAACAGGGTGCCGGACCAGCCCAATTCCAGACGCGTCGTATTGGCCTGGGATGTGACGGTGACCGCTGGCGGAGCTGGCAACGAAGGAGGCCTGCTCCATGAAGGCAGGCTGTTCACCAATGAATACATCTCCGTCATCAACGGCACCGGGCACCTTACCTCGCCCTCTCTCTATGTACTCACCATGGACGGTTATATCTACCGGGTGGACATCAAGGACGCTGACCCCTTCCGCTTTCCCATCTCTTCCAATTCCCTGGGTTTGGTGTACGCAGACGGAACTCCCGTCTATAAATCCAAACCCGAATCAGCATTTTCCCGAAATGCCAACCCTGACGGTTGGATCCCCGGCAATATCTACCTCTACGAACCGCAGGCGCGAGACGATGGACCCTTGATCAACAACAAGATATTCTTCAACCTGCCTGACAGCAGCATGCCCCAGGATGCACTGGTGACTGATATTTTCAGGAATGATGTTCACAAAACCTGGCTGTTTAATCCACTCACTACTTTTCAACTCTCGCAATTCGGATTTCAGGGGGCCACTCCCGATGGAACACCCTGCGCTCCCGGGACGATGGGCTTTGGCAGCGGCGGTTGGTTCATACTGGAAACGAACTTGGGCGGAAGCGTGACCCTGCAACTCGACCTGAACGGCAACGGCACCTTCGCAGATTCCGTTGACGTTATCATTTATGCGAATCTGGATGAGGGGCTGGATTCGGTGTATTGGAACGGAACTGATGGAACCGGAATGCCGCTTGGATTGCAGGATTCACTGATGGTCTGTCTGAAGGGATCAATTCGCTACGGTGAACTGCACATCGCATTGACCGACGTCGAGAACAACCCCGGCGGCGTTACCTTTAAATGGCTGAATCCCTTGCCAAACCAACCCGACAGCCTGTTTTACTACGACCACACGGATGTCGGCGGGCCTGTCAGTTTTCCGGCAAATGGTGCGCCCATCCCCGGCGTCCCGCAAGCTACTACGGTGCCGTACACCTATTCCATGAACATGGGCAATGAAAAATACCTGGACCAGTGGTTTTTCATAGAAGAAAAAATTGAGGACGATACCATCTTCATCAGCATCGTCACGGACTGCATCTGTGCGACAGCCTCGCCAGACCTGCAGCCAGCAGGAGCCGGTACCCCGGCATGTGAGGGAAACAACTGGCAGATCGGGGTTTTCAACAGCTTTACAGGTATTCCAACCGATAGCATCACCTACAGCTGGTCGGGTCCTGCCGGTCAGTTTGCTGTGCAGACGCTCGGGTCGGCTGACACGAGTTTCTACCAGTTCTCCCCGCTCTCAAATGCCGATGCCGGAACATGGCAAGTGATTGCTGAAACGCCAGCAGGCTGCAAGGACACCCTGTTGCTTGAAATCGATGTAAATCCCACTCCCGCTCTGGTGCTGGTTTCCGGTGACGGTACCTACTGCTCCGGGGAGCAGGCAGTGCTGTCGGCGGTGAACACCACTCCCGGAATTGACAGCTTTTCATTCGAATGGTCTGGCCCTTCATTTTTTCAGAGCGGCACCGCATCGGGGGGAGATACGCTTAGCTTCACAATCTCAGATTTGACGGTGCAAAATGCAGGCGCTTACCAACTGTCCATCACCAGCGACCAGGGCTGCCAATCGGACACCTTGAACAGCCAGCTTTTCGTCAATCAAGACCTGCAGCTTCAGCCGATTTCCGGCACTGGCATCTATTGCGAAAATTCATCGGTGACTTTTAAAGCAATCAATACATCTCCGGTCAGCGGAAACATGAT
>JBEAYO010000233.1:0-5931 GCA_041159285.1 Bacteroidota bacterium
CAGTCACCCCGGCCCACTGCGCCTTGGTCGGCACGCGGAAGCCCTGGGGGCAGGGGTCGTCGGCGGTCTTCGAGGTATCCGACCAGGCGCCGTTGGCAGCGGCTATCAGGTCCCAACCGCCGATGGCTAACGCGTTGGCTTCACCAACACCTGAGCCAGTGGGCCCGTGTGCGAAGTTCGACGTATTGGTATTCAGCCATTGCGTTGAATCCGGCCCCTTGCGGCCCCATTGCCAGTAGCCGCCGATGATTTCCCAGCTCGGGGTGAAGGGATCAGCGGAGGTGTTGGCGGCGCCGAGGTTATAGCACAGGAAGTCTTTATAGTCCGTGGCGTTCACCTTGGCGCGACAGGCCGAGGGGGGAGGAGGCGGTGGCGTGGTGCTGCCACCGCCGAGGCAAGTCCAGTCCGGGGCTGTCGTCGCACCGAGGTTGACCTCCACGCAGTTCAGCGTGGTGTTGAAGATCATGAGGCCGGTCTGCGGATTGGAGATGGCGTCGCGCTGTTGGGTAGTCAGGCGCGGCAGCAGAAAGCCCCTGCTGGTGCTCCTCACTTCGAGCATGGCAGAGGAGTCGGGTGTCTGACCGCCGATGACGGTCTGCGCTGCGGCTGACTGCAGCAGACAGGCGATGAAGATGATAGCCAAGGCGAGGGCTTGACTTGCCTTCTGGAGGAGACCCTTGCTCCCCGTGGCGGCAGATGGTTTCAAAGTGTGAATTTGCATGATGGTATTTGTTTGAAATCAGGAGCTTGAGGCGAAAGATCGTAAAATCAGGATCCAGGCTTGCGGCACCGGAACGAAGAAAAGCGATGTAGCTTCCTCCCCGTTCCTTTGAGTTTTTACAACACCACTGCATTCCCCTGGAAGGCCGTGAGATGGATGGCCCCGGTGCTTTTTCCAGATTCGCTGACTTGTCGCATCAATCTGCAAGTGTCGAGTCAAATTTGTGGGCTTCTTGAATTTAAAAATAATTTCAGGTGTTCCATTTTGTAAACCGAGTCCCATGTTGTATATATTTTTATTTATAATATGAATTAAGGCTGGTCTAACAGGCCGGGGCGGCGCGGGATACAGGCTGGAGCGCATTTGGCAATGGCGGGATTTTGTATTTCAACTTGCTGGAAATGAGCGACTTTACCTTTTGGGACTGCTTTACTTTTTGGGACTACACACTTCGCCGGGGCACAGCAAAAAGAAACAGCTACGAATACCCTGAAAATTTTGAGAAGATCGTAAAAAAAAACTGCCGTATGGTTTTCAGTGCATATTTTTGGAGCAGGAGGAGGAGGACGAGTGCTGTGATTGACCTGCTGTGCACCTGCAGCTGCCCTTTGAAAAGGAACAGCCGCCCTTGCCGGGTTGCTGCCTCCCCTTCCGCACGATCCCATCAAATCATCAACCCTTCCCTGCTTGTAGCAGCGAAATCTGTCCGGGCAGCCCGGCCAGTAGCAGCCCTGGCCAAAAAAGGCCTCTCCCTGACTAATGCCCGCAGAAGCACCAACTGCAAACCGGCAGCAGTGAAGGGCTTTTATTACATGAATAGACTAGTTTCGGCGGGTTAGTGAAGTGGGAAGAAAAGGGCCTTTTCCCCCTTCAATGACCCCGCCGAAACAAGTCTAATGACCGCAGGCCAGCGGGAACTGGCCATCCAATGTGTAACTGTTTAGCAAAACAGCTGAAGCGATGAAAAAAATCAAAGCCGCCACCCTCGTCCTTGCCCTGCTGGCAAGCACAGACCTGATCGCACAGCCGGCAGCCGACTCACTCCTTGAAAAAGCCTGGGGACTGATGTTCTCGGACAGGGCTGCCACAGACTCCATCACCTACCTGCTCCTGGATAAGGTGAACGAGGGCCCCGGGGTCAATGACTCCCTTCTGGCCAAAATACTCTTCCTGGCAGGCACCCTGGAGCACCACAATAAGCGCTATCACATCTCCTGCAACTTCTTCGAGCAAGCCCTCCGCACTGATTTTATACGGGGCAACAAGAAACACAGCCTGCACTGCCTCAACAACATGGGCTCCAGCCTCAACCGCCTCGGAAAGATACCAGAGGCCCTGGACGCGTACCAGAAAGCCATGAGGCTGGGCGTTGAACTCGATGACCAGAAATCCATCCTCGACCTCCAGGTCAACATCGCCGAACTGGAATGCGACCTGGGGGAATATGACAAGGCCATCTCCCTGGTCAGCCAGGCACTGGTGTCATATGAGGAAATAAAGGACACATTCTCAATGGGCCTCTGCCATCTGAACCTCGGCAAGTACTTCATTTACAAAAAGCTATACCTCGAAGGGGAAGAACACAACCGGATGGCCATCCGCCTTTTCGAACACCTCGGCGATGCTTACAGCCTCATTCCCGCCCTGCTCAATCAATCCAGGCTCGAGCAACTCAAAAATCAATTCGCCGCCTCCGAACAGATATTGGAGCAAGTCCTCGGCATCGTCAAGTCTGAAAAGCTGGAGTACAACCTGGCCTCCCTGTACATCCAAAAGGCCGACAATGCCATCGCCACCGGCACGGACCTCCCCAAAGCCAGGGAACATGCCCTGGAAGCCATCCGCCTGGCCGGGATATCCGGAAAAAGGAGCTACCTGGAGGAGGCCACCCTGGTATTGGCAAAGTACTATGCCAAGGTTCAGGATTTCGACACCTTTGAGAGTACCATAGAGCAATACAATGAGGTCAAAAGAGAGACAGCCACGCTCGGTGCGAAGGCTGCCGCGGAGGAATTGAAGATTGTGTATGATATGGAGGGCCTCAGCAGCCGCAATGTGCAACTGCAGCAAGACGTGCGTTCTAAAAACCGGCAGTTGTTGCTGCTCCTACTGCTGTCGCTCGTGTCCACCAGCGCCGGAATCATCATCTTCCTCCAGCACCGGCGCCTGAAGCAGAACATGCGGACGATGTTCCAGATGAACCTCAGCCTGGCATATTCCAACCGCGGAGAGGCCCGGGAGGAGGCCGGACCGGAAGGCAAGGACTCGGCCGACCTGTCTGACGTCGAGTTGTTCAAGTTGATATTGACCAAGATCAAGGAAAAAGAGCTTTACAAGGACCCGCAGCTGGGCTTGAATGACCTGGCAAGGCATGTCAGGCACCCCAGGCACGTGGTGTCAAGGGCCATCAATAACGCGGGGAAAACGAATTTCGCGGGCCTTGTCAACGAGTTCAAGGTCAACGAGGCCCGGAGGCTGATGATGGAGAAGAGCGACTCCATCCACGTCGGCGACATCGCCTCCTTGGCCGGCTTCAACAGCCGCTCTTCCTTTTACCGGCACTTCAAGGAGATGACCGGCTTCACGCCCAACGATTACCAGGAGATGATGAGGAAGGCCCAGGGACCTCCTGAGGAGGCGGAGCGAGAGGATTGAGGCTGGCACCGCACCGGCCTCGTGTGTCACTCCTCCAGCTTTTTAGCCAGGCCCATGACATGTATCAGGATTACACGGATATACAAACATCCGTGTAATCCCTTCATCCGTCCAATCCGTGATCAGAATTCGCTGCTGCGGGGTGCACCCAGCAACTCGCGGATGTGATTGGCAATCTGGCGGGCCTGCTGCCGCAGCTGTTGCTTTTGCGCCACCAGGTTCCCCTCGTTGACGTCAAAAGTATGGAGCTGGATGTGCAGGCGCAGCGCATTGCCGGTGCCGGAAGGCCTGACGGTCAGGTGGTTCAGCCAGTCGCCGAAGTAAAAGCGAACCCCTTCGTCCGGGAACACCCAGTCGGGTGTGGGCGGATAGACGTGGTCGTACTTTCCGGTGCGATAGATGACGGCGTGGCTGACCGGCAGCCCGCCGATGGAAAAGCCACCGGCCAGCGCGATCTGGTAATAGCCCAGCGCCCTGCGCAGGATGGATTTCTTCAGGCGGTCGCCCTCGATGCCGGGATACTCGCCGTCGATGGGGTCCGGCTCGTAATGGTTATAGAAAAGCCCCACCTCCTTGTCGAGATAGACGTGCTTGTCAATCAGCTCGAAAATCGTCGTTCCCTGGTCCTTTGCCCACTGGGCGATTTCCGCCAGCAGGATGGCGGCGAAGGTGCCGTCCTTGTCGCGCACGTGGCCCTGTTCGCCGAGGGAGAACGGGTCTGCGGGCGGATAGCCCAGCAGCGCGAAGCCGTTGCTCTGCTCGAAGGAGCCGAGATTGTAGGTGCGCGCCTTGGTCATGTCATGGGTCTCCATGACGACCATGTCCGTCAGCGGCTGGTTGGGGTCTTTCTTTCCTTCTGAGAGACCCTCCACGAGGTTGCCGTACCAGGCGTCGCGGGTAGCGGCGGAAAGGGCGGCAAAGCCCACCCAGGTCTTGATGACACCGATGCCGAATTTCCTTGCCAGCAGTGTCAGGGCGTCGGTAGTGGTATGGGAGAGGACGATAAAGGATTGCTCGGGCCGGATGCCCTTGTCAAGCATGAGGCGGTACCAAAGCAGGAGGGCCCAGGCATCGTCGGCAGGCAGCAGGGTGTAGTCGTCATTGCCGAAGAGGTGGCGCTGGCTGGCCGGCACCTTGACGGTGAGGCCGCAGCGGTCGGCATCCGGGTCGGTGCCGATCAGCACGTCCGTGTTTTTCCATTTTTCCGCGCCGTACTCTTCGATGAAGGCATCCACGGCGATTTTGGCAGCCCGGCGGTCGCCCGGGTCGGGCTGCTGCTCCATGCCGGGGTCGTTGTTGAAGCTGGGGAAGAGGCCGTTGAGTTCATTGAGTCCGTTCTTGTTGGTGATGCTGATGTCGTGGAAGCCGATTTCCCTGAGGAGCTGGGGCACGAGTTTGCGGCCGGCGCCATGGTAGGGGCAGAAGGCGATGTGGAGGTCTTTGGAGCTGCTGGTGTCCTGCAGGAGGAAGCGCTTGACCTGGTCGCCGTAGGCTTTGTGGATGTCGAGCCGCTGGCTGTGGCCGTAGTAGTTGACCTCAGCCTGGGGGCTGGGGCCGCCGAGCCAGACGACTTTGCCCTGGGGGGCTTCTGCCAGGGGCAGCACCTTGATATCGTCGGAGGTGACCTTGGCGATATAGTTGTTGTACATGTCGGTGCGCTCCTCGGGGTCGAACTGGGAGCCGTTGCCGCAGCAGAGCTTGTAGCCGTTGTAGCGGTAGTCGTTGTGGCTGGCGGAGAGCAGGATGCCCATCTGTGCCTTTACATAGGGGATGGCAAAGGTGACCTCCGGGAAGGGGCAGGCCTCGTCGAAGAGGTACACGGTGAAGCCGTAGGCCAGGAATTCCTCTGCGATCGCCTTGGCGAAGTCGCCGCCGCGGACGCGGCTGTCGTAGCCGATGACGATCTTGTCGAAGCCCTTGTCGCGGCCGAATTTAGCAACGCCGGCGCTGGTGAGCAAGAGGACGACGTTGTTGATGGTGTTGGGGCCTTTGAGGATGGGTGCGTCCAGTCCCTCGTTTTTCATTTGAACGATGCTGTCGCGGTCACCCGCCATGAAGCCGCGGATGCCGCCGGTGCCGAAGCTCATTTTCTTGCGGAAGGTATTGACGATTTCCTCCCATTTGCCGGCGTCCACGGCGGCGAGGATGCCCTGTCGCAGGTTGGGGGAGACGCGGAGGAAGTTCTCGTCGGTGAGCCATTGCTGCAGGAATCCCATGGTGTTTTTCTTGGCCATGTCATAGCTCTGGCGGTCTATTTTTCCTTCCTGGAGGGCGGTGTCGAGGTAGCCGTCAATTCCCCGGGCGATTTTGTCGAAGTCAATTTTTTGCATGATCAAATGATTTGAGGATTTGGAGATAATTCCTGGCGCGTCTGCCAGACAGGGTTCACATAAAAAAGCAGGCGTAGCCCGGTCCGGAAAGGCGCTCGAGGCTGGCTTAAAAGCCCCTGGAGTCCGTTCGGCCGGTGCCGATTCTTCCTCGAAATGGGTCGTTCGGCCCCGACCTGTGGCCGGCCGAATGACCTTCCCCCCTTCTCCGGGGTTGTGCAAAAGCCC
>JBEAYO010000234.1:0-5910 GCA_041159285.1 Bacteroidota bacterium
GTATCCAGGGCTTGCAGCACCGTGCAGAGGTTTTTCTGCTGGTAGTCGCCCAGGTGGTTCAGCCAGAGGTAACTGTCGGGGCTGCTGTTTCCGCTTTTCACCAGGTAGCGGACGTGGGTGTCATTTTTTTCAACTGGCCGCAGTTGAAAGTGCTGGTCAGCAAAAAACAGGGGGGCTTGCCGCTCTGATGCCGTTCTGAGAAACACCTCCCTGGACTCCGGGTGGGTTTCGCCGATGACTGCCGGGACGGATGGCTTGATGATGCCGGCCTTTTCCCCTGCGATGAGTTCCAGGGTGTCGCCCAGCATGTTCATGTGGTCGTAGCCGATGTTGGTGATGACGCTCAGCAGCGGGTTCACGATATTGGTGGAGTCGAGCCGGCCGCCCAGGCCAGTCTCAATGATGGCAATGTCCACCCGCTGCCTGGCAAAGTAATCAAAGGCCAGTGCGACGGTCCATTCGAAATAAGAGGGTTGCAGCGATTCGCAAAACTCCCGGTGTTCTTCCACAAAGTCGGCCACTTCTTTTTTGGGGATGAACTGACCGTCGATTTTGATGCGTTCCCGGAAATCTTTGTAGTGGGGGGAGGTGTAAAGCCCTGTCTTGAAGCCGCTGGCGGTGAAGACCGCCGCCAGCATGTGGGAAACGGAGCCCTTTCCATTGGTGCCCGCCACGTGTATGCAGTCGAATTGCCGTTCCGGGTGGCGGAGGTGTTCGCAGAAGGCCCGGATGTTGGTGAGGTCCTTGCGGAAGGCGGCCGGCCCTATTCGGTGGAACATGGGCAGGTGGGCGTAGAGGTAGTCCAGCGCCTGTTGGTATCTCGATGAAGATGGCTTGGCCAAGCGACATTTTTTTTAAAATGACTGCTCCAGAGTTTCCTGCGTCAATTTCCTGAAAGCTGCGATTGACGCCAGCGGACCTTCGCCGGATCCGTCGGGGAATTCTGAAGCAGCCGTCGGCAGTTTGTAATCCCGCAATTCGCGGATCAATTGCTGCTGCTGTTCCCGGATGGCAGACAAGCTTTCCTCCCGGCCGTTCCTGGGCTTCAGACGGGCGCAGGCCTCGGTTTCCACCTGCATCATTCGCAGCAGCTCCTGGCGAATCTCCTGCAGGCTGGGGCAGTCCTGTTCCTGCCAGGCCACTTCGAAGCGGTAGGTCATTTCCTCCAGATTTCTCAGGGCTCCCAGGCGCAGTTCCAGGCTTTCCTCCCGGGTGATAGTGCGCTGCTGCTGACAAAAAGCGGAAAAAGGCAGGGAAAGGACAAACAGCGTGAATAATAGATTTTGTATTCTCATGAAAATATTATTTTTTCGTAAAAAAATTGTTCTCACATGCTGCCAAAAATAAGGCAGAATGTTTGAACCAACAACTACTGCATGTTTACCGAAAAACAATTTTGCGAGCAAATGCGCGGGGAAACACTGGATGGCTACCTCGAAAGAGGCTGGTATCGCATGGGCCAGGCCGTTTTTACCTGCCATTTTTTGTTTTTCGACGACAACTTGTATTCGCCGGTCTGGGTCCGCCTGCCGCTGCGCAACTACCGCTTTCGCAAATCCCTGCGGCGTCTGCAGGAAAAGGTGTTGCGGGAGTTCACGGTCAGCTTCCGCCCCGCTGTCATTGACGAGGAAAAGGAAGCGCTCTTTCAGGTTTACCGGGACAACTTCAACGGGAGGCTGTCCCCAACCCTGAAGGTCAGCCTTCAGGACAATGAGGACATCAATGTATTTGATACCTGGGAACTGACTGTGCACAAAGATGGCAAGCTGGTGGCCTACAGTTTTTTCGACCTGGGCAAGCAATGCCTGGCAAGCATCAAGGGCGTCTTTGACCCTGAGTTTTCTTCCTACAGCCTGGGTTTGTTCACCATGCTCCAGGAAATCCAGTTCGGACTTGACCACGGGTATGAGTATTTTTATCCGGGCTATGTGGTGCCGGGCTACAGCCGCTTTGACTACAAACTCCGGATAGGCAGCCCCGAAGAAGTGGAGTTTTACGAATTGAAGTCGGGCGACTGGCTGGCCTACACCAATTTCAGCGAGGGCTTGCTGCCTATCAAAATGCTGACCCAAAAGCTTTTCGCAGCGGCCAAGGCCCTGCAAAGTCAAAAAATCGCCAGCCAGATGCTCTTTTACCCGGCCTACGAGGCAGGCATCTTTGGCTATACGGACGAGCGCTTCCTGGAATCACCGCTCTTCCTGCACCTGTTCAGCAATGTATTTCCGCGTCCCAGGTTCATCATATACTACGACATCTGGAAGGAAGCCTATGTATTCACTCATTGCATGCCACTGGAAGACCTGGGTTTTTACTTTGAATATTCCATGCAGTTCGACACCCAGGAGGCAAGGCATTTCCTGGATTTCATCCTCGAGAAGACAAAGATCGTGGAGTCGCCGGATCCGGAGGTACTCGTGAGTTATGCGCTGCAGATTGCCAGTTATGTCAAACCCTCGGACTTCAGGGGTTTTATGAAATAAAGCCTCAGGGCAACTTTATGGCTGGTTCCATGGCCATTTGCCGGTCGATGGCCTCCCTTGCCCAGTTGATGCACTTGCCCAGCGGATATTTTTCAAGCCTGTTGTAGTAGAAGAACAGCAGGCGGAAGTCCTGGCTGACCAATTCCCCCTTTTTATTGAAGACCAGGGGTTTTTCAACATGGTAAACCCCCAGTTTTTTTACGCCGTCCCTGATTAGTTCGTCCACTTCTGCCCTGATCTGGGGTGACAGGAGGATGTCACCCTTGTTCTCCATGCCGATCAGGAGGTCGCACAGCTGGCCGGTGACATCGCGCATGATATCCATGGGAAAGACGAATTCGTCCGCCGGCAGGCGCATCACGCCGAAGAGGTCGAGGCTGGGGTTCTTTTTTTTGAGAATGTGAAAGGCGGCGTGGGCCACCACATGGCTGGAGAGGACCACGTTTTCCTTTTTATAGCGAGAGGCAATGCGGTCAGCCAGCATGATGGTGTATTGCGTCTCGCGCTGCAGGTTCTCAGTGACTTGCCCATCCGAGATGAAGTAATCCCGGAGTTCCAGGATCCTGCCCTGGCGGTCCCTGCTCTGCCCCTTGTCGTCCACGAAGTTGCCGAGCACGTCCATGGGTTTTCCAAAGCTCAGGGTGATTTCCGAGGGTTGGGAGAAGAAATTCCAGCCGAACTTGATCAGTTTTCGGAAGCTGTAGAATTCGTCCTTGGACTTGAAATAGCGTTCCTTTCCGATTTGGCGCAGGTGCTGTTCGATGAGGTATTTGGCTTCCAGTACGACGTGGTAGCTAAGCACCAGGGGAACGATGAAGATTTTCTCCGATTCACCTTTTTGATAAATGGCGCGCTGTGCCTCCACGGCGGTGCCCAGCAGGCCCATCTTGAGCTTGTCTTCCAGGGCGCCGGAGCGGCTGCGGGTGCCGCCGGGGAAGAACAGGCTGTTGGTGCCGCGCTGGATGGACAGGTTGGACATGGCCTTGAGGGTTTCCAGGTAGATGGTGTTTTTCTTGCGCCGGTCAACGCGGTAGGCTCCCAGGCGGTTCATGAAGTAGGCCGTGTAGCCGGTGTTGTAGAGGTTCAGACCGGCTCCGTAGGAGAAGGAGGGGAGCCCGACGATGGTATCCAGCACATAGCCGATCAGGATGGAATCCAGGTTGCTGGAGTGGGTGGGAACGATGATGACCGTCCCTTTGGTGGAGAGGCTGCGTAGTTTTTCCACTTCCCCCATGGCCAGCAGCCTTTCGTTCACCTTGTAGCTCCTGCCGAAGATGCGTTTCATGTTTCTTCCAGCCGCTGTGTTAAGCAGGCGGTTGAAAAAGACGGTGAGAAAGCGGCGGGCGAAGAGGAAGGTGGGGATGCTGAAAGTGCCTGCGATTTCCTCTGCATAGCGGTGTATGATGGTGCGCAGTACAGCCTCGGCGGCCTCCCTTTTTTCCGTTTCCGTTCTTTGAGGAGACTGCCCCAGCAGCTTGTATGCCATTTTCTTCCAGAAAGCGGACTCGTTGGGGGGATCCACTTTCCAGGGCTCCTCCTTGACCCTGATCCGCTCCAGGTAAATGGTCTTGGCAATTACATCCTCGATTTCATCATCGTGCAAGTTGAGGATCCGCTGGTAGGTGAACTGTTCTATTTCCTCCACCAGGTTTCGCCGGTCCTTCAGCAGCCGGTAGATGGGCCAGTCTGAGATTTCAGAGATGACGTGCGGATATATCTTGGAAGGTTTGGTCATGTTAGATTGCATCGTGGCAATGTTGATAAAGATGTAAAACAGAACTGCATTTCGACATCGGAAGAGAGGTCATAATGCGGTGTGCCTTGGCATCATTTCCCATCAGTCAGCAGCTGCTATTTTGTTGACCTGCTCAATGAAATCAAGTATTTCCGTCCTGCCAGTCTTTTTTTCAGCAGAGGTGATGAACTCCTGGGGCAGCTCATTCCAGTGCTCGCTGATCGCTGCGCGGATGGCCTCCAGGTTGCTTTTTAGCTGGTTTCCGGGCAGTTTATCCGATTTGGTAAACACCAGCACGAATGGCACCTGGTTTTCACCCAGCCAGTTGATGAATTCAATATCCGATTGCTGGGAAGGCACGCTGCTGTCCAGCAGCACGAAAATGCACTGAAGGGAGGGTCTGTTCAGCAGGTAATCCGACATCATGCGCTGCCAGGCCTTCCTTGTTTTTCGGGAGATCTGGGCATAGCCGTAGCCGGGCAGGTCCACCAGGTGCCAGGCCTCATCAATGCGATAAAAATTGATCGACTGGGTTTTTCCAGGTTTGTGGGAGACGTGTGCCAGCCCTTTCTGTCCGCACAACAGGTTGATCAGCGAGGACTTACCGACATTGGACCTGCCGGTCATGGCGTATTCCGGCAAATCCGGGGGGGGGCAGGTGGCCAGGTCCGGGAAGCTGCCGATGAATTTAGCGTGGACAAAAAGGTTGTCTTTTTTCAAGGTCAGAAGAGTTGCTTTCACATTTGATTCAAACCTGCATCGCCGTTGGTGCTTGCATCGCCGGCGCGGCTTTGGTCTTTTGCGGAAATATTGGTGGGTGCCAGGCCAAGCAGACGCAGCACCCGCGCAGCGCAAAGTTAACTGAAAATAGCTTTTCGTGTGCAGTCATTTGAGAAGCTCCCGGGGAATCGGGGGCCGAGGGCGGGCATGAGCAATCAAATCCGCTGCTGAAAACCTAATTAATCGTTAAAATATGCCTTTTCCGTGGGAAAACAGACCTCCTCTCACATCATATTGTTAGACGATTTCGTTAAATAATCAAACGGACGCTTTCGCAAACCATTAAAAACTTCTTGTATGAAAAATTCAATTCTTTTTGCCCTGGTTATTCTTTTTGCCGCTCAATTGCAGGCGCAAGTGAAATACGGCATACGCGCAGGACTGAGTTCCGTCAACCTGGACAAGGAAACCGTTGAGGAAAGCGGTGTCAGCCTGGCCATCAAGGACGCCAGCTATGGCTTTCACCTCGGGGTGTTTGTCCGCGGCAAGCTTGGGGAGAAGTTCTACATCCAGCCCGAGGCGCTTTTCAATTCCTCAAGAGTTGACTTCACGGTGGATGAGCTGCAGAGCGGCATTGCCGGCAAAGTGCTGTCGGAGAAATACCGCAACCTTGACGTTCCCGTCATGATCGGCTACAAACTTGGTCCGCTCCGCCTGGAGGCGGGGCCTACGGGGCACTTATATGTTGCCAGCAAGTCAGAACTGGAGGACGAGCTGTCCGGCTACACAAACAAGTTCAACAATCTGACGCTTGGCTACCAGGCTGGCGTGGGCCTCGACCTGTGGAAGGTGCTCATAGATCTTCGCTACGAGGGCAATTTCACCAATTTTGGCGAACATATGCGCATCGGAGGCCAACATGTCAACTTCTCAGATACCCCCTCCAGGCTGGTGTTGACAGCCGGTCTTTCCTTC
>JBEAYO010000235.1:0-5900 GCA_041159285.1 Bacteroidota bacterium
GCAAGAATGTGCTTTGCAGTAGGGTCTTTTGAGACAGGCTACGCCCTAAAAAAAACACCCCGCGGCAGTTTGGCCAAACCGCCGCGGGGTGTTTTTTTGAGCCCGGGTCTGTGCCCCGCGCCTTTTTCAAATCGGGCAACTCATTGGAGCTTTGGCACAAGCCCTTGCGCAAAAGACAGTCGCTGCTTGATAATTGTCAAAAATCATCTTGCTCCCTACTTCACTAGTATCACATCGCCGCTCAGCAGCTCTATGCGTCCATCGATGAACTCCACCAGCGCAGACCAGGTGAACACCCCTGGATTCAAAGGACTGCCGCGGTGATTGCCATCCCAGCCAAACGCAGGATCATTCGGTGTGAAATTGAAATATTCAAAGACCGTCTCCCCCCAGCGGCTGAAGACCAGGAATGACTTTATCTTAACCACACTGGCGGGATCCGCGAAAACCATGAACAGGTCGTTCGTACCATCCCCATTGGGCGAAAACGCGCTCGGCACATACACTCCTCCGCGCTTATCCACTCGTAATATGATGATGGCCGTCTCCTCACAACCGTTTTTCGTCACTACCGTCACCTTGTACAAGGTCGTGGCCGTGGGCGTGGCCACGGGATTTAGGCAATCCGTGCAGCTCAGCCCGGTGGCGGGAAACCAGGTGACCTGTGCAATCTCCTCGGCCGGATAATTGACCTGCGTATTCATCTGGTAGGTGTCTCCCAACATCAGGCTGACCGACGACGCTACCTTCACCACCAGCTCGTTGGGCTGGACAATCAGCGCTGACTGCGCTGTTTCGCAGCCCCTGGAATCCTGCACCACGATGGCATACTGCCCGGCTGGCAGGCTGCTGAATACCGGACTGGTGGTGAAAGTACTGCCGCCGTTGACGGAATACAGGTATGGCGACTGCCCCCCTGCCGCCGTCGAAAGGTCGATGGTGCCCCGGTTGCCAAAGCACAGTGGCTGAAGAACGGAGGGCGTCACCATGGGCTCATCCCGGGTGATGGTCACCTGGGCGGTGTCGGTGCAGCCATTGATTGTGTTTGTGACAGTCAACAGGTAAGTGCCGGGTTCGTTGATGGCCGGACCAGCCGTGTTAGCTCCGGAGACGATGCTGCCGTCGAAGGTCTCCCAGGCGTATGTCAGTGCGGCAGTCCCCGTGGAGGCCGTCCCGTCGAGGTAGTCCGTCTCGCCGAAGCAATCCAGTACGAAGGTATTGCCTGCGTTGGCCACCGGGCTGGTGATGTTTTGCGCCACGCTGACCTGTGCCGTCTTGGTGCAGCCGTTCGCCGAGTTGGTGACAGTCAGCAAATAAACGCCGGGGGCATTGATCAGCGGGCTCAAGGCGCTTCCTCCCGATACGATGTTTCCATTCTGGGTGGTCCAGCCATAACTAAAGGCCTGGCCCTGCGAGACGGAGGCACTCAGGTTGAGTTCCTTCACCAGGCAGGTGAGCACGCCGGGGGAATTTATCACGATCTGAGGCAAATTGACATCCTGCGTGACGCCGACCTGGTCGGTCGCCGTGCAGCCATTGCTGAGATTGGTGACCTGCAGGGTGTAGGTGCCCGGCTGGTTGATCACCGGGGTCAGGGTCGTGACACCGGTGAGGATGTTGCCGTTTGCAGTGTTCCAAAGATAGGTAAAATTGGTTCCCACATCAGATCCCGCACCATTCAGGGAAAGGCTTTGCAGGGTGCAGTTCAGTTGGTCGGCAATGCCGGCCTCTGCCACTGGCGCCTGGTTGTTTTGGGCAACAGCAGTTTGCGCCGAGCTGCTGCAGCCGTTGATGAGGTTGGTAATCGTCAGGGTATAAATGCCGGGCTGGTTGATGGTCGGCGTGGATGTGCCGGCACCCGAGACGATGTTGCCGTTGGGGGTACTCCACTGGTAGGAGAAATTGTTGCCATTGCTCGATCCGCTGCCGTTGAGCGCCAGGCTGATGGTGGTGCAGGTGAGTGTCCCCGGGGTGGCGATTGCTGCCTGCGGGGCAGTGAGATCCTCGGTGACAAGCACCTGGTCGGTATTCGAGCAGCCGGTGGCCGTGTTGGTAACCAGCAGGGTGTAGTTACCCGGCTGGTCAATGGTCGGATTTAAGGTATTGGATCCGCTGGCAATATTGCCATTGGCAGTGGACCAAAGGTAGGTGATGTCGCTGCCGGTGGCCGATCCATTTCCCTGCAAGGCGAGGGAGGTGGTCGTGCAGGTCAGTGTCTGGGAGATACCTGCTTCTGCAGCCGGCGGTGCCGTCAGCGATTGGACCGTCACGCTGCCCAGGCTGGTGCAGCTGGTGGCTGTATTGACCACCGTCAGCACGTAGATGCCGGCGGCATTGACCACCGGGTTCAGGGTGTTGGCACCGCTGACGATGTTGCCATTGGAAGTGCTCCACTGGTAGCTGAAGCCGGCGCCGTTGGAAGAACCGCTGCCGTCCAGGGTAACCGCTGACACCAGGCAGGTAATGGGCTGGGAAGTGCCGGCGTCAACGGTGGGCAGGCCTGCGTCCTGTGTGACGGTGACCAGGTCAGAGGCGGTGCAGCCGTTGTTGAGGTTGGTGACAATGATCTCGTACAAGCCCGGAGCATTCACCTGGGGCGTCAGGCTGTTCTGCCCGTTGACCAGGAACCCGTTTTCTGAGACCCACAGGTAGCTGATATTGTTGCCGGTGCTGCTGCCAGCTCCGTCCAGGGAGAGCGAAGTCATGGTGCAGGACAGCTGTCCACCCGGACCAGCCACTGCCACCGGGGCTTCAATGTCCTGGGAGATGGCGACAGAAGCGGTGGCTGTACAGGCATTGGAGACATTGGTCACCAGCAGGGTGTAAGCGCCCGGTTGGTTGATCAGCGGGCTGAGCGAGTTGCTGCCGGAGACGATGCCGGGGCCGGTCCAATTATAAATGAACTGGCTGCCGGTGGATCCGTTGCCGCTGAGCACCAGCTGTTCATCCGCGCAGGTGAGTGTGTCGGGAAGTCCGGCATTGGCAGTGGGAAGCAGTATGTTTTCGCTGACGCTGACCTGGGAGGCAGCTGTGCAGCCGTTGGCGCTGTTGGTGATGACAAGGCTGTAGGAGCCTGGTGCATTGACCGTCGGTTGCAGGGTTGTCGCCCCGGCGCTGATGCTACCGCTGGCAGTTGACCATTGGTAGCTGAATTGTGAGCCGGTGCTGGAGCCTGCCCCGTTGAGCGTGACGGAATCCGTGGCACAGGTGAGCGTGGCAGGGCTTGCGATTTGAACGACGGGAGGCGCAGTATTGGCTGTTGCTGTGATGGTGGCAGTCGCCGTACAGCCATTGGACTGGTTGGCGACTGTCAGGTTGTAGGTGCCGGCCGCGCTGATCACCGGGTTGAGCACGTTTCCTGGGCCTTGGATGTTGCCATTTGAGGTACTCCATTGGTAGGACAAAACGGCTCCTGTGGCGGCGTTGACACTGGCATTCAACTGGGTCGTCGTCACCGCGCAAGTTAGTAAGGGCGCGGCCGGCATGGTGATGGCCGGCGCTGCAATATCCTGGCTGATGGTAATCGAGCCGGTATTTTCGCAGTTATTGCTGGAGTCGAAAATAGTCAGGGTGTAAACGCCGGGTGCATTGACAACCGGCGTCAGTGTGTTTTGCCCGGAAACGATGTTGCCGCCCTGGGTCGTCCAGCTGTAAGTCAGGGAAGATCCCTGGCTGGAGTTGCTGCCATTCAGTTGCAGTTGAGCTGTCAGGCAGTTCAAGGCGGCAGCCGGTCCGATTTCTACCTCGGGAATGCTGGCATCCTGTGTGACCTGTACGGATGTGGTGGCCGTGCAGCCGTTGATCAGGCTGGTCACAGTCAGCAGATAAGTGCCCGGTGCCCCGACGGTGGCGGAGATTTCATTGGCGCCATTCAGGATGATGCCATTGGGAGTACTCCAGGCAAAGGCAAAGTTGGCATTGTTGCCATTGACCGACCCGTTGACAACGACGGAAGAAATCGTGCAGGTGATCTGCCCGTTGGCGGTGGCGCCGATAGAGGGGGGAGCCAGGTCTTCCGTGAGCTGGACCGCATAGGAGGACGTACAGCCGTTGTCCTGGTTGGTTACCACAATTTGGTAGGTGCCGGCAGCGCTGGCGTTATGGGTGTTGTTGGTCGCGCCGGGAATTGCATTGCCGGCAAAGAACCACTGAGAGCTGTAATTGGTGCCGGAAGAAGAGCCGCTTCCGTTCAACAACACGCTGTTGACAGAGCAGGACAGCTGCTGCGGATTGGAGATATTGGCAACCGGCTGGACATTATTCAGGCTGACGACCGCCGGCGTGGAGTTCGTGCAGCCATTGACCGGGTTAGTTACTGTCAGCGTGTAAACGCCTGCAGCGTTCACCAAGGGGTTGGCAGTACTGGCTCCGCTGATGATGCCGGGGCCAGTCCAGGCGTACTGAATGCCGCCAGGTGTGGAAAGGCTTCCATTCAAGTTGATTTGGGTGGTGCTGCAGCTGAGTTCACCTCCCACGGCAATGGCGACGGGTGTTTCCAGGTTGGCCTCCACGATGGCGACGGCGGAGGCCGTGCAGCCATTCGAGGTATTGGTCACAGTCAGGGTATAGACACCCGGCTGATTGACGGTGGCGTTCAGGCTGCTGCCGCCGCCTATGACGCCGGGCCCTGACCATTGGTAGCTGAAGTTGTTGCCAAAAGAGGAACCTTGTCCGGAAACGCCGGCATTGGGCAACTGGCAGTTGATGACACTGGTGGCCGAACCAACTGCTGTCGGCGGTGTGATATCCTCCACCACGGTAGCCTGTGCGGTGGCGGTGCAGCCACTGTTGTCAACCACCGTGACCTGATAGGTGCCGGCCGTCAGGCCTGTTGGGTTCTGAACATTGCCGATTCCGTTGCTCCACTGGAAGGTATAGGGTTGTGCCCCTCCTGCCACAACGACATTGATGCTGCCGCCGGTTGGATTGGAACAAGTGACCGGGGTGGGTGCCGAGGCGGAAGCGGTGACAGGCAGGTTGGCCAGTACGGTGCTGCTGGCTGTCGCTGTGCAGCCGCTATTGTCGGTGATGGTCACTGTGTAGGTTCCGCTTGTAAGGCCGGTTGCCGTCGGTTGGTTGGGGGCGCCGTTGCTCCACAAGTAAGTGTAGGCCGGAGCGCCTCCCGAGGGCGTTACGGTCATGGTGCCGTCCCCGTTGCAGCCAGATGGGGTCGTCACAGCTGCCGCGCTCAGATTGTTCACGACGATGGAGGCAATGCCGCCTACTGCTCCCGGGCAGTTGCCCTGCACAGCCAACACACTCTCCAGCTGCCAGGTGCCGGTAGTATTGGTTTGAAAAACATAGGGATTGACAGAAGTGGTGATGGGGGGCTGGGGCACGCCGTCTTTCAGCAGTACAAATTGCCAGGGGCCGACGCCAGTGAAGGACACCGTGATGTCAATTGAGGTGCTAGTGGAGCCGCTGCACAACAAACCAGTGCCGGAGATAATGGCAGTGGGGAGCGGTGTCACCGTCACGTTGCTGGTGGCGGTGGCAGTTCCCCCGCAGTCATCCGTCACAGTAACAGTATAGGAAGTGTTGCTGGTGGGCACCACGGTCAGCAGCGGGGTATTGCCTCCCGTGCTCCAGCTGTAGGTGAAGGGTTGATTGGGAATGCCCCCGCTGACGGTGGGTTGAAGGCTTAGTGGGGTGGCTTCGCACAGCTCGAAGTTGGGCAAGGTGGCATTGACCGGCGGCGGGTCATGGATTTCCACTTCTATTTCAAGGCTGCTGCAGGAGCAGGAGTTGGTGATGGATATAATGATGGTTTCCACCCCCTCGGCGATGTTGTCATTGAAGACGTTGATGGGGACTGACCAGCTGGTTTGACCGGGAGGGATGACGACAGTACCTGAAAGTGGTTCGTAGTCCACGCCTGGTGTGGCCGTGCTTTGTGGGGC
>JBEAYO010000236.1:0-5878 GCA_041159285.1 Bacteroidota bacterium
GACTTTTCACACAACCCCGCTATTGCAAGAAGGCGCCTCGCCAACGGGTCTTTTGAGACAGATTCGAGGGGCAAACAGCATCTGCAAGAGGTGCTAAACAGTCACATTTTTATTATTTTTGAAATCCGACTATCTCTAATGCAGGTGTTTTGTGCTGGCTGCACCCCCAAAGGGCTGGTTTCCCATCAGTCAGAAAAGTTCACCTGCGAGCGTGCCGTGCCTTTTGTGATAGCCTGTGCATCAGAACCTGAAGCCCATCCTGGCAAAGTAAAACGTGCCGTTGGCCCCCATCTGGACCGCATCCCACAACCCGCCGGTCTCTGTCTCCGTGTCCTGTTGGACGGGATAGACATTCATCAGGTTGGAAGCACCCACGCGGAGCGACAGGTTCTTGGTCAGGTCGTAGGCCAGTGTGAGGTCGGTGACCGTCCTGGGGGAGTAAACATCATCCGTGCCCAGGAAGTCCTCGATGATGATTTCACCGAAGCGGATGAAGCGGAGGTTCACCCCGAACTGCTTGATCTTATAGTCCAGGGTCAGGTTCAGCTTGCTGTTCGGTGCCGAGGCGAGCAAAAACTTCTGCTCGCGCGTGCCGAAGTAGATGTCCTCCTTGCCCTTTAGCTTGTCGTTGGTCGTGATGTCGCCCAGCTCCATGTCGTTGAAATTGGCGGCAAAGGTGGTGCGCAGCTTGCCGGGGCCCAGCCTGCCGGACCAGCTCAGCACCGCGTCCACGCCCCGGGTCTTCGTGTCGATGGCATTGGTGAAAAACTGCGCCGCGCCCACGCCCAGGGCCTGCAGCTCTGCTCCGATGTCCGGGTCGGTGTCTTCAAAAGAGCCCGTGAGCACTACGCGGTCGCGGATGTCAACATAGTAGCCGTCGATGGTGGCCGTGAAGGAGCCGAAGCTGGCCGTTAGGCCCAGGCTTGCATTCGTGGCGTTCTCCTGCTTGAGGCCCGGGATGCCCAGCACGCGGGCGATGGGGCTTTTGTTGTTGGCCACGATCTTGTCGATGGGGTTGCCGCTGACGAAGTCGGTGAAGGTAGAGCGGAAGTAGATCTGCGCCAGTGAGGGAGCCCGGAAGCCGGTGCTCACGGAGGCGCGGAGGGCCAGGCCCTTGGAGAGGGAGAGGCGCGCGGCCAGCTTGCCGTTCAGCGTGCTGCCGAAGTCGCTGTAGTGTTCATAACGGGCGGCGGCAGCTACCATCAGCTTGTCGCTGAGGTCGAACTCCGCGTCCACATACAGGCCCAGGTTAGTGCGGAACTCGCTCAGCACATCCGCCGGCTGGAAGCCGGGGAAACCCTGGGAGCCGCCGGGGCGCCCCAGCACGTCGGTGCGGGTGACGAACCCGTTGGCATCCACGGCTTCCACGATGCCGTAGTTGCGCCAGGATCCCTCCTCGCCGGCGAAGATCTCGTAGTTCTCCAGGCGGTGCTCCATGCCGAAGGCCAGGTTGGCGCCCTTGAGCACGGAGTCGAAATACTGGCTGAAGTTGATGCTGGAGGTGTTCTGCGAGAGCTGGAAGCCGCCGGCGTCGAAGCGGGTGGGGGAGCGCTCCAGCAGGGAGGCGTTCAGGGTGCCATCGATGATGTAGTGGAAGCGGTTTTGGCCGAAGGTGTTGTTGATGTCGATGTCCCAGTTCTTGTATTTTGTCCTCACGCCCGCCGACACCGACTGGTCGCCGATGTTGGAGGTGATGCGGGGGTTGAATCCGTCGGGATAAATGGCCGGCACGTTGCGCTCGCTGTCAGGGGAGCGCGTCCAGGCAAAGGCGTCGGTGTAGCGGTGGGAATAGCCCCCGAACAGGTAGAAGCTGCTGTTGTCGCCCACCGGCACGGCGGCGTTCAAAAAGCCGGAAAAGGCATCCGCTGCCGCGTCACCATACTTTTGGCGGTAGATGTCGAAGGCGTTCGGGTCCGCCGGGCGGTTGGTGCGGTCCCGGGTCAGGTAATCCATGGTGAAGTTGACGAAACCCTCCTTGCCCACGCGGAGGCCGTAGTTGGCATTGACGTTGAGCGACTGTCCATCGAAGTCCTCAGTGGCCAGCACATCGTAGTCGGAGCCCGGGTCTGCCTTGTACATGCCGGTGGAGATGTTCAGGCTGCCTTCTTCCACGTTGGACTTCAGCACCACGTTGATGACGCCGGCGATGGCATCGGAGCCGTACTGGGCGCTGGCGCCGTCGCGCAGGATCTCGATCCGCTCGATGGCCGAGGCCGGGATGGCATTGAGGTCGGTGCCGGTGTTGCCGCGGCCGCGGGAGCCGAAGATGTTGACCAGGGAGGACTGGTGCCGGCGCTTGCCGTTGACGAGGACCAGGGTCTGGTCCGGGCCCAGTCCGCGCAGGGTGGCAGGGTCGATGTGGTCGGCGCCGTCGGCGCCCGACTGCCGGCTGGCGTTGAAGGAGGGCGCCACGTACTGGAGCATTTGGTTCACTTCCAGCTGGCCCACTTCCCGGGCTATTTCGCTAACGTCGATGAGGTCGATGGCCACGGGGGAGTTGGTGACAGTCCGGCGCAGGCTCCTGGAGCCGATGATCTGGACCTCGCCCAGGTCGATGCCGGTGGACAAGACGATGTTGAGGCTGGTCTGCCCGTCCACCGCCACTTCCTGGGTGGTGTAGCCGATATAGCTGACGATGAGGGTGGTCTGTGCGGCGCTGGTGTTCAGGCTGTAGCTGCCGTCCGCATCGCTGACGGTGCCCCGGTTGGTGCCTTTTTCCAGGATGGTGGCGCCGATGAGGACCTCGCCGTTTTCGCCGGTGACGGTGCCGGACACAGTGTGTTGAGCCTGGAGGCCGGCAAAGGCTGTCAGGCAGAGAACCAGGAGTAGTATTTGTTTCATTGCAAAGGAAAGGTTTGAAAAATGATTGATTTTTGTCAGTTCGCCCGTAAATATATTTTGTTTTCAAGAAAGGGCATGAAATTTTATTTTGCTTTTATTTGGATGTGACAAAAATCATCTTGGCGTGCCGCTTGGCTTCGGCTCCGCTCAGTTGCCAGGATACCACGGCCATCACGGCTACTGAACTCCGTGCACCGCCTCAAAGTAAATGGAGGCTTCCTGTTCCGTCAAATTGAAGGCCAGCAGGCCAGCCCTGATTTCGGCAGCGGCTGCGGTGGGTTCTGCTGCCTTGCGCGCGCGGGCGACAGCTTCCAGCAACAGGGGAAGCTTCTGGCTTTGGTAGTTCTTTGAAAAACCCTCGACGAAGGCGAGGGGAAGGCCGCTAATATACGCTATGAGCTCAATTGCCAGCTCTTTTTCAATGAGTTTTTGAAGAACATCTAATTTGTCCTCAAAGCGAGAAGCCAGTTTTTCTAATTCAGCACCGATTTCCATACCTTCTTCCCGGCCTTCTTCCCGGCCTTCTTCCCGGCCTTGCTTAATCAGGACGTCGGCGATGCTGCCCTCCAGCGGCTGCACGTCGGCTAGGCTTGCTTTCATCTCCTCGATGAGGGTACTGAGATCATCTTTGGCTGTCATATAAAGATATTTTAATGTCAAGCGGCTAGTAAACACCTTTTCCTCCTGGGTAATTCCTTCCTGTGTAAAAATAATGATTTTCCTGGAAACAAGATTAAAATACATTTTGTACCTGCCGGTATATTTGAGCAAAAAGATACCATGCCGCAGTGGGTAGGCTCGTATCCTGGCAATCTCATCGTCTTCCACCTTGCCGAGATTGAGGAACTCGTAGTCGAACTCTGGGAGGTAGCTCGCCATGCCGTGCAGAGGCAGCTGGAAGTAGTCGGAAAAGGAGCGCACATTCCAGGGCTTCCTGCCGTGGTAGATGACGATGGGGATGACAAGACTGAGCCTCCCGCATTTTTCCAGCTGTTTCTCATAGATGTTGCAGAGGTAGCGCAGCAGCTGCAGGTGGATATTCTTGGGCACAAAGCTCTTGTGCTCCAGCAGGAAGCTCACAGCGATGCTTCCACGGGAACCTTTCCAGCGGCAGGAATAGACCATGTCTGTGAAGTGGCTTTTCAGCTGCTCGTCCACGTAGGAATCCGGGTCGCGGTCGAGGGTGCTGAAGTCGAGCCCCTCGCTGATGTCGGTCGGCAGGAACTCCTGCAGGAAGGCCATGGCCTGGGAGTGAACGGATAAAATGGACTTGAAGAGGTCGTCGTGGGGGCTGAGGGGCATAGCAAGCGGTTTTCAGGGTTTTTACAAAAATACGGCGTTTTTTCATCGAAGGCAAGGCGCAATCGAGACCCAATCTACCTTTCAAATAAATGTTGATTAGCGATGTGCTTTTCCCCGGGCAGAGGCTGAGCACAGGGACCTTTACCACAACAGCCTGCGCCCAAAATAAAATGCCTCACTTCAACATCGCCTCCCACAGTATCTCCGCTGGGTGCAAGGCCTTCCTACCAGTGCCGTCCTGAATCTGGTGGCGGCAACTGGTGCCCGTGGCAGCTATGACAGTGCCGGCAGCCGCATTTTTCACCGCCGGGAACAATACCAGTTCCCCGATTTTCATGCTGATGTCGTAATGCTCTGCCTCATAGCCGAAAGACCCCGCCATGCCGCAGCAGCCGCTCGGAATCACCTCGACCAGGTAATTGGAGGGCAGCGACAGTGACCGGGCAGAAACCTCGACGGAGGACAGCGCCTTCTGGTGGCAGTGCGCATGCAGCAAGACCCGGGCAGGCTCGGGCGTGAACTGATCCGGGCCGATGCGCCCGCGCTCTGTTTCCCTGGCCATGAACTCATCGAAAAGCAAGGTCCGGCCGGCCAGCGACCTGGCAGCCTCCAGCTCGCCGGGCGTCACCAGGCGGGGGTACTCGTCCCGGAAACTCAATATGGCGGAAGGCTCCAGCCCCAGCAACACGGTGCTGTCTTTCACCCGGTCGGAGAAAATGCGCACATTCCTGCGCGCCAGTTCCCTTGCCTCGGGCAGCAGCCCCTTGGAAAGCTGGGCCCTGCCGCTCTGCGCATGCCGGGGCATTTCCACGGCATACCCCAGGGCGGTGAGCAGGCGGATGGCCTTGATGCCGGCTTCCACATCGTAAAAGTTGGTGAACTCATCGCAGAAGAACATCACCTTTTCCTTCACAGGCCCCCGGGGCTGCAGGGAGGCACCGTGCCTGGACCACCAGCGGCGAAGGGTCATAGAATGCAGGGGCGGCAGGTTCCGCTGGGCTGCCACGCCGGTGAGCTTCTTTAAAAAACCGGAGGTGAATGCATTGGAAGTCAGGAAATTGGCCAGCCCCGGCGCAAGGGACAACACGGCGTTCATGCGGCCGATATGGCCGAAAAACTTGGCCCGCAGGGGAATGCCGCTCGTCTGGTAGGACTGGTGAAGGAATTCCGCCTTCAGAGTCGTCATGTCCACATTGCTGGGGCATTCCGAGGTGCAGCCCTTGCAGGAGAGGCAGAGGTCCATGACCTCCCGCAATTCCTGCCGGTCGAAGGGATTCTTGAGGTTTTCCGGATGCGTCAGGAATTCCCGCAGGGCGTTGGCGCGGGCGCGGGTCGTGTCCTTCTCGTTGCGCGTTGCGCGGTAGCTGGGGCACATGGTGCCGCCGCTGAAGTCGAGGCGGCGGCAATCGCCGGAGCCGTTGCATTTCTCCGCAGCCCGCAGGATGCCGCCCTCCGCGGAGAAGTCGAAGACAGTCTGGTAGGTGGGGACTTCCGTCCCTGGCTCGTAGCGAAGGGAAGCTGTTATGTCCGCGGCCTCCGTGATTTTGCCCGGGTTGAGGATGCCGAAGGGATCCCAGGTGCGCTTGACCTGTTGCAGCAGCTCGTAGTTCCCGGGGCCCAGCATGAGCGGGAGAAAGGGGGAGCGCACCCGGCCGTCGCCGTGTTCGCCGCTGAGCGAGCCACCGTATTTTTTAACCAGTCGTGCAGAGGCCAGGGCGATGTCCCGGAATTTCTG
>JBEAYO010000237.1:0-5869 GCA_041159285.1 Bacteroidota bacterium
GTTACGAATGCTTCCGCTTCTCCTGCAAAAGTCAGGGGATATTATGAGCGACACCTGACACAAAAGTGTCAAAATGCATTGCCCGCTAATTTTTTTCTGATTCTGGTCAGCGATTGCCGCTCGATGCCGAGATAGGATGACAAATGGGATAAGGACACCCTGTTGAACAAGTCAGGGTTTTCTTTGATGAAATCAAGGTATCTGGTCTCTGCATTGTCAAACAGGAAGCGCTCGATGCGCCTTTGCTGTATTTTCAGCACCTCTTCCGCTATCAATCTTCCGTAGCGCTCCAGGCCAGGGAAACGGTTGTAACCTTCCTGAATGGCATTGAATGACAGGCTGACAATGATTGAAGGCTCGATGCACTGGAAATCATACTTCGAGAGAGTCTGGGTGATGAAGGCGGAGTAATGGGTTGCGTAGCTGTTTTCCCGGATGAAGTTCACCGTTATTTCACCGCCGTTTTTATCGATGTAAAATGCCCTGAGCAAGCCGGTGAACACAAACCCGACTTCTTTCTGTACTGTGTTTGCCTGAATGTAATACTGCCTCGGCTTCAGTTCGGAAACCGTCAGGACGCTCCGCATGTAGTCCAGCTCTGAGGGCATCACCTTAGGACACAAAGCCTTGACTGATGCCAGGTAGGTATGGATAGCTTTTTCCAATTCGGTTTGTGCTTTTTCCATGGCTATTTTTGGATTCCCATCAAAATAATTTTGTTGCAGCGGGCTGTCCATTAAACTCACCGGGTGACTTCGAGTCACCCGGTGAGTAAGCACCCCGCTGCAATTCACAGAGGGTAGTCCCGCCCGCTTTACTTGAAAAGCATTAACTTTGAAAAAGCTTCATCCCAGGAGGAGAACGGCTCCGTCCGAATCATATTAATTTTGAGGGAATTAATTTTTTGCATACAAGATGTTTAGGTTGTATAAAAGGCGCTCAAGGCAGCCCGAAGCTGGCCTTCCAGGATTCGTATGCCGCTGCCGTCAATTGCACCAGCAAGGGTTGCCGGCCTGCATCCAGCCAACGGAGCAGCGACAGCAACTGATCCTCCTGCATGGCAGTGCAGCCGGCAGTGGGGCTGTCGGGCCCACCCCAGATGTGCAGGAAAATGCAGGAGCCGCCACCGGGCTGCGCCGGCGTGTTGTGTTCCACGAAGACACCCCAATCATATTGCCTGCCGACCTCCGGCATGCGCTCGCTGCTGTTCCAGTCGCGCGCCAGTTCCTGGTTGTCAACCAGCTGGTTGTAGTGGCGGGAGCCGCTGTCGTCCACGCATTCCAGGCTGGAAGTGACCTGCACGTAGGGCAGGCGAAAGTCCACCTGGTCAGGGGGAAGATGCCCGAAAATGGTTCCGAAGCGGTAGATACCGGCCGGGGATTTTCCATCGCCCTCCCGCTTTTGAATGCCTGTCTGCGCAGGGTGAAGCCCCCGGCCCCAGGCGAGCCCGCTGCGGCCAAGCGAGACTGGCACGTTTGACAGCACCGGCTTCCAGGCTTCGCCCTGCCGTTCGTAAGTACTCAGGCTTCCCTGGCGGCTGTTTTCATCCGGGCTGATGACGAGCACAAGCTGTCCACAGCGAGGCAGGGTGTCCGGCTCCGCTGCACTGACGAGTCCAGATGAGAAAAAGATCAGCAAGACGATGCAGCTGCTTCGCAAAGAAGCTGCTTTTTTCAGGTTTAAAAACGAAATGACAGCCCCTTGCAGGAAGATTGCAAAGGCAGCGTCAACCGGCCGCCAAAACTGGCGTCTGCTTTGCCGCAGGTGCAATCTGCACCTGTTCGGAGATTCCAAAATTCCTGGAAGAAGATCAGCCGAGGGTATCGCCATGCCCGATATATTTCGAGGCAATATAGCGAAAGGAACTCATTTGAAAGGCAGTTTTTTCGACGAAATACCTGTGAACGGCACTCAGGGGGCTTCTCCGGCCCGGTGCTTCTCATCGGAGGAGATGTTGGCCACGTCCCAGGTGATGTGCTGCCGGAAGGGCGTCTTGCGCTCCGGGCAGTCGGATTTGGAACAGATGGCACAGGAGAAATCGAGGCAGCCGTCGGTGTGGACGAACATCTCGATGCCCTCTCCGAACTTGTCGCGGATGAGCACACCAATCTTGTCAATTTCCCGGTGCGCCTCGTGAACATTGAGATACCAGGGCACCGTCAGGTGGAAGTCCAGGTGAAGCACGCTGCCGTACTTGATGATTCGAAGGTTGTGGACGTCCACCCAGTTTTCCTCGCGGTGGCTGTCCAGGTAGGTCACCACCTCGTTGATCAGCTCGGCGTCTGCCTCATCCATGATACCGGCAATGGAGCTGCGCAGGATGTTGTAGCCCGTGCCGATGATCACGATGGCGAAGATGACGGCAACGATGCTGTCAATCCAATTCCAGCCGGTGAATTTCATCAGCAGCAAGCCGGCGATGATGCCCAGGGTCGTGTAGGTGTCAGACTGCAGGTGCTTTCCGCTGGCGATGAGGGCCAGGGAGTTATTCTTGCGTCCCCGGCGAATGGCCAGCCAACCCGTGAGGTAATTAACCAATGCCGATGCGGCCACCAGCAGGATACCAGTGTCGAGCTGCGCGATGGGACCCGGGTTCCGGAGGTTTTTCACAGCCTCGTAAATGATGAGGATGCCTGCCACGGTGATGAGGGAACCCTCGATGGCGGCGGAGAGGAATTCCACCTTGCCGTGCCCGTATGGATGTTCCGCGTCCCTGGGCTTTGCCGAAAGAATGAGACTGTAAAGCCCGATGAAGCTGGCCACCACGTTCACGGTGCTCTCCATGGCATCGGTCAGGATGGCGACGGAACCGGTGAGATACCAGGCCAGCATTTTCAGAGCAAAAAGGGCCAGTCCGACAGCAACCACCAGCTTTTGAACCTTGATGTTTTCCTCGGAAGAATTGATTGCAGTCATTTCAGCGTCTTTTCAACCCCTCCCTGCGGGTCAAAGCCGGCAGTTCGGGATGTTGTTCGATGAAGGATTTCACCCCTTGCGGGTCAGTTCTCGCATATTGGCGCAAGGCCCATCCGGCACCTTTTTGCAAGAAGAATTCCCTGGAATCCGCCAGTTCAAGGATGTACTTTTTCATGAGTTCGAAGTCCGTCTTGTCGCGGTAGCTGAGCTGGAAGATCAGGCAAACGCGCTGCAGCCAGATATTCCCGGAGGCCATCCAGCGGGAGGTCACCGGCAACACCTGTCCCGGGAATTTCCTGAAATGCATGCCCACCAGCTTGGCCAGCCAGTCCACCGTGTCCCACCAGCTTTTGGTGGTGATGAGTTCCTCCAGCAGGAGGATGAAGTCATCCGGCTGTTGTTTTGCCACGCGCTCCAGCACGAAGATGGCAAAGTACTGCATCTCCCGCTCTGCACAGTCGAAACAGGCCCTGGCAAGGGCCCACAGTTCCCCGCCCTCCGGGATGCCATGACCGCGGATGAAGTCCCTGGAGACCGCCTGCATCTCGGGGTTTGCCAGCCCGAAGAAATCGAACTGGTTGCGCATGTAGCGCATTTGTCCCTGGGCGCGCTCGGGCCGGCCCTTTTCGCGAAAAATGGCCTGTATCTCCGCCAGATAGGCGTCGGTGGGCATGACAGCGGGCAGATTGCTCATTTAGTCGCGGAAGTACATCAGCACGGCGCCGAACAGGGTGATGAGGGCGATGAGAACGGAGGCCATTTTGATGGAATACTGCATGTGGTTGGAGAAATCCAGAATGTCCTGGCGCATGGCAGGGTACTTGGGCAGTATTTCCTGTTCCATCCGCTGCCGGTTGAAGAGGTGGGCGGCGCCGAATTCCACGCGGTTCTGGACCAGTCGCTTGTAGCTCTTCAGGACCTTCACCCTGAAGTAAACGTTGATGAAGAGCATGGCGGCAAACAGGGCGATGATGATGGAGACGAGGAGGTAGTACATCTGCTGAAATTTACGGCAAACATGCAAAAAAATAAGAGCATCAGTGCTGGCTTTTTCAGAAATTTACCAAAATAGATCCTCTCAACGAACAGTTGTTCGCCTCAAAACTCACAACAATCCTGGATTTGTTCTCATGGTCAGCCGCCAGCGAGCTGAGGAACAAACGGAAGCAGAACGGCTTGCCGCTGGGGACCTTGCCGAAATATTCCATGGTCAACTTTTTCCCCCAGACAGGAACCGACTTTGATTCAACATCCAGGCTGCGCAGTACGGCTATGATTGTCGCATCTCCTATGAGGCGAATAGCCAGGGGCATGGATACAAATGACACCGGTGAATGGATCATCGCCATGACTTCGTAGCAGTTAGGGCCAATGCGCTCGAATTTTTCATATTCGAAACGCTCTTGGTTGACCTGGTCTGTCAGGTAATCGCTTTTCAATTTTGAAATTAAATCCGGGGAAAGGAATTCTGAAGAGCTGTTCTCGGCAGAAGCTCCCCAACGCTGGTGTTGCAGCATCAGTCGCTCAGACAATCCCTCTGCCATGGAGACCAGCCTACATTGGCCTTCCTCGAAAACAGCCCAGGCCGGTATAGTTCGTCCGTTGAAATTATTGGACAGGGCAAAAGTGTAAGCCCCTGCATTGGTCACCAGCAAGGGGTCGCCGACTTCGACACCGGCCAGCGAAGTCTCCTGCAACAAGGTGTCGCCTGCAAAGCAAAGCGGGCCGGCAAGGGCGTCGCGTCCGGAAAGCGGCAGTTCATGGCCCCTTTTGTCGAGTATCACATGCGGCCAGCGAAGCAGGGTAACCTTTGCAAGCTGGTCGGTGCCGACGTCGCACACAGCCCAGGACTTTCCCCGGGAGTGCTTGATGGTGCCCACTGTCGTGAGCAGAGCCACAGCGTTGCCTGCCAGGGCGTGGCCTGGCTCCACGAAATACTGGTAATCCGCTGATTTTTCCCTCGCCAGCCTGTCAGCCCAGTCCTCCGCTGAAGGAAATTTTTGCCCCGGGGTAAAAGCGATGCCCAGACCACCTCCCAAATCCAGCGACTGAATCGGATGGCCCTGGGCGCTGAGTTGCCGGGCCACGCGGTGCAGGCTGGCCATGGCGAGTACGAAGGTCTCCAGGGTGTCCATTTGTGTGCCCACATGCAAGTGAAGCCCCTGAAAATGAAGGCTGAACTGCTTGAGCAGTTGTTCAATGTCCTCCTCCGGCACGCCAAACTTGGAAGAGCTGTGGCCGTGCGCCATGAGGTCCTGGTTTTCGTCCCTGTTTTCATAGCTGCCCGTAACGAGCGGGTTGATCCGCATCCAGAGCCTGCCGGGAAGCGGTCCTTTTTCCAGCTCCATATCTATGGCCTGCATGGCCAATGGGTCGTCAAGCACGACTGTACCGCCGTTTTGCAGGATTCGAATGCAAAGCGGCACATCCTGGAGCGGGCTGTTGTAAACAATCCGCGCGTAAGGGAAACCGCAAAGCAGGGCGGTATCGACCTCCTGCTCGTTGGCGCAGTCAGCTCCGGCACCGGCGGCAGCCAATATGCTGAGCACACAGGGAGCCGGGTTGGCCTTGACAGGGAAGAGAACATTGGCGGCAGCACTAGTAAAACGGCAGAAAACAGAGAGATTGTCAATCAGTTGTCGCTTTGAGACAATCCAGAGCGGGGAGCCCAGTTCCCGTTGAATGTCAACCAGGCGCAACTCTCTGTTCCAGCTGGCTATGATATTGTCCATTGCTAATTTGTTCAGGTTGAGTTTCAGCAGCGTCCGGGTTTAACTGTTTAGCCCCCCTTAAAATATACTCCAGGGATTGTTGAAATGGGAATGCCCTCAAAACCACAGGATATTCGGCCGGTGTCGATTGCCCTAAAACCCCTTGCCGGGGTTGTGTAAAAAGCCCTTGCTGTTGGTTCCTCCGGTGCCGAACGGCTTCCGGAAAGGGCGCTCGGTGGGCC
>JBEAYO010000238.1:0-5854 GCA_041159285.1 Bacteroidota bacterium
CCGCCCTTTCAGGGCTTTGAAAAGGGCGTCGTTTACCGAGGGGCTGCACCCCTCGCTGACATATGCCGCCCTTTCAGGGCTTTGAGGCTGCCCGGCCGGTAAACGAGGGGCTCTGCACCCCTCGCTGACGTATGCCGGCCCTTCAGGCCTGTGAGGGGCGGGCGATGGTCCCGTTCCGAGGGGCTGCACCCCGCTGGAGGGCGGAATTCATTCCGCCGGCATCATTTTTTTAAATATGGCGGAATAAATTCCGCCCTCCAGGCACCTGTCTGGATTTAACCTGCTGTCCTGATTCCACAACCTCGCCACTAAGACGCCAGTCAGGCCGGCAGATTGCAACGATGCCGGGTGCAAACCGGCAGGAGTGTGACGAGACAGGGCATTTGCGGCAGTGTTGATAGCGAGGACAGGTCTTTTAAAAACCCCGCCATCGCTTTTGCCCCCTATCAAACCGCAACCCGGATTTAGTTGTTTCTAAATTTGAGATGCCTCTGACTGATGATTGGGATCAACCCATGCCACGGCCATCACAAAACTGCCTGAAACAACATGAAAAAATCAATCCTGGCGAAATGCCTCCTGTCGCTGGCCCTGCTCGGCGGCCTTCCCGCCGCAGCCCTGGCCCAGGAACCCGAGGGAGAAACACTGGAGGTAATCGTCGGGCAGCGGGAAGTGTATTTCGACTTCGGGTCGCACCAGCTGCTGCCGGCAGCCGACTCCGTGCTGCAGGAGATAGCAGCCCTTTGCAAGGACAGGAAAAACCTGGTGGTCCGCATCACGGCCCACACCGACTCCATCGGCACCCTGGCCAACAACGAAGCCTTGTCGGGACGCCGGGCAGATGCCGTTAAAAAAGCACTGGCCGACCTGGGCATGCCGGTTACCGCCATCGCCGTGAAAACCTTCGGGGAAAGCACGCCAGCCGCCGGAAATGGCACAGATGCAGGCAGGCAGCGCAACCGCCGGGCCACCATCGAAGTGCTGGAACGCCGCCAGGCCATCCGCCTGGCAGGCACCGTGCGCGACGAGGCAAGCGGCACCCCGCTCAAGGCCTGGTTGGTCTTGCGCACCCAAAACAGCCGCGATTCCCTGCAAACCGACGACCAGGGTTACTTCAGCAAAACCTACCCGGCCAATACCATCCTCGGCATTGACGTGTACGCAACCTGCTACTTCCCGAAGTCAGAGATGGTGAAGGCAAGCCCCGGCATGAAACCGCTTGAATTGCAATTGCGGCCGGCGGCAAAGGGAGCCGTGCTGGACATAGAAAACCTCTACTTCGAAGGAGGATTGCCCATCATGCTGGAGAAATCAAAGCCGGAACTGCCCAAGCTGCTGCGCTTCCTGCAGCTCAACCCCCAGATGAAGCTTGAAATCGCCGGCCACGTCAACGTACCCAACCAGCCGCCGCTGCCGCCGGAGGACAAGGACTTCAAGCTGTCGGTGGCCCGGGCAAAAACAGTACACGATTATTTGCTCGCCAACGGCATTGAGCAGGCGCGCATCCGCTATCGCGGCTACGGCAATTTGCAAATGCGCTATCCAAATGCCGTTTCGGAAAGAGAACAGGCGCTCAACCGCCGCGTGGAGTTGCGCGTGCTGGAGAACCCCTGTCAGTAACAATGCGGAACCAGACCCAAGGGCTATCTGTCGCCGAGGCAGGCCATGAACTTTCCACTTATCGCATTTTCGGACCCGAAAAAATCAAAAAAACAGTCTAAACAGACTGCCATAGTCAATAAAAGGCTTAATTTTTGATTTATAAATCTATATCTTTGTACAATATTTTACCCTCTCAACGAATATCCTCTAACTTCCCTTAGTACAGCCTCTGGTTAACACTGAAAAATCTGCTTCAGTGGCGAGGTATTTATTTCGACAAAAGGCGGTTCAAATTATAATCCATGAAAATAACCATGACCAGGGAATGCAATATTCTCTTTTCCTGGCGTCTCTCAAACTGGCTGCTGGTGGGAGTTTTCCTGCTTGCATCATTCAAGGTACAGTCGCAGTGCGCCCTCAATTGCACCAACATCCAGCTTTCCCTGGATGAGGACTGTTCCTCCGCGGTAACCTGGCAGATGCTGACCAATGGCATCTGGCCCGGCTCCTGCGTTGGGCCGCTGATCGTGGAAGTCCGCACAGCCAGCGGCCAATTGATTCCCACCAGCCCCGTGGTCACAGGCGCCTATGCCAATCAAACCCTGATCGGAAAACTCATAGATCAAAACTCCGGCAATTTCTGCCAGTCCCTCATCACCGTAGAAGACAAGCTGAAGCCAAAGCTCACCTGCAAGGACACTGTGATCACCTGCTTCCACCCCACCACTCCGTCCGTCACCGGCACGCCTGTCGCCACAGACAACTGCACCAACCCACTGACGCCGGTTTACTCCGACAACGTCACCCAGTTCGGCTGCGCTGTCAGCGATACCATTTCCATCATCAACCGCTTGTGGTCAGCCACTGATGCCAGCGGCAACCTGGGTTTTTGCATTCAAAAAATATATGTCAGGCGGCCGTCGCTGCAGGAGATATCCATGCCGCCCAACCTGGACGACGAGGATGCGCCCGCACTTTACTGCCTGAACGCCAACACGTCTCCTTCCACCACCGGGGAACCCTCCTTCAACGGCATTCCCATTGACAGTTTTTGCTCCTACCTGGCCACCTATTCCGATGTGATAGTTCCGGTTTGCACCGGCAGTCATACGGTATTCCGCGAATGGGAGATTTACGATGGTTGCAACGCCACCAGCATGAGTGCGGAGCAAATCATACAAGTGGTGGACACCGTGCCGCCGCAGCTGGTTTGCCCGGGCAACCTCAGCGTCAATACAGGCAATTTGGACTGCACCGCCACCGTGCTGCTGCCCCAGCCGTCCACCTTTGACGACTGCAGCAACACCGTGACCCTTTCTTTTGAAGGCAGCTACGGCGTGGTCACCGGCAATGCCATCTACAACCTGCCCCACGGCGTCTATCCCTCGAAATGCCATGCCACAGACGGCTGTGGCAATACCACAACCTGCAATTTCACCATTCAGGTGAAGGACAACGTCCCCCCGGTTGCCGTGGCCGTCTCTCAGGCAAACATAACCTTGCTGCCCTCCGAACCCACCTACGTCAATGCCTCCACCTTCGATGGCGGCAGCTGGGACAACTGCAGCAACCTGGTCAGGAAAATCCGCCGCCTTGACGCGGCCCACTGCCCCGGCAACGACGGCACCGCGTTTGACGATGTCTGTCCCTTCTATTGCTGCGACGCCGGCAAAACCGTGATGGTGGAGCTTCGCGTCATAGACGTCGGCGGAAACATGAGCACCAGCCTTTCCTCCGCCTATGTGACAGATAATTTGAACCCCGGCATCATCTGCCCGACCGACGTCACCATCGATTGCGGTGACGACTATGAAGACACGGGACTCACCGGCCTGCCGACCGCCCAGGACAACTGCTCCGGTGCTGTTGTCGAATACTCCGACTCCGTCAACATCAATAGTTGCGGCACGGGCTTGGTTTTGCGGACCTGGAGCGTAGAAGATGCATCGGGAAGAGTGTCTTCATGCACCCAACAAATTATCATTGAAAACAGCTCGCCCTTTTACATCAATTCCGGCAATGCCAACGACCCAAACGACGACGTCGTATGGCCGGCCAACTACGTCGCCAATTCCTGTGGCCAGGGGCTGAATCCGGAACTGCTGCCCGCCGGCTACGGCTATCCGCAAATCCAGGCGGACACCAACTGCACGCAAATTTCAATATCCTACACCGACACCTGGTTTGCGCAGCCGAACAATGCCTGCATTGAAATCCTGCGTTCCTGGCTCGTGATTGACTGGTGCCAGTTCAACCAAACTAACTTCCAGGGATCCTGGCAATACGGCCAGCTCATCCGGATACAACAGTCGAGCCCACCGGTGTTTACCTCCTCCTGCGACAACAGGTCTTTTTGCAGCAACAACGACTGCGAGGACGGGCAAGTGAGTTTGCAGGCAACGGCCACGGACGACTGCACGGCAGCCGGTTTGCTAAAATATGAATATAAGATTGATTTGTTCAACGACGGGTCAGTCAACCAAAGTGGGTTTACGGCGCAGGTGAGTGACATCTTCCCTGCCGGCACGCACCGCATCACTTTCACCGTGGAGGACGGCTGCCAGAACAAGACCGATTGCAGCTATCTCTTCACCATCCGCGATTGCAAGGCGCCAACCCCCAAGTGCAAGAGCATGGCAGCCTCCCTGCTGCCGGCCGCCTCCCCTGCTGTGGAAATCAAAGCCCTGAGCCTCAACGATGGCAGCTGGGACAACTGCTCGGCTGCCGAAGACCTGCTTTTCTCTTTTTCCGGAAACACAGCCGACACGATGAGGGCCTTCCAATGTGACGACCTGGGTGAACAGGAGCTGGAGCTGTGGGTGACCGACGAGGAGGGAAACCAGCATTTTTGCATGGCGGAGGTCCAGATATCGCCCGGCAACCAGTTCTGTGCAAATGCCCTGAGCCTGTCGGGTGGCATTGTGACCGCGGACAGCCTGAGCGTCGCTCAGGTCGTCGTTGCGTTCAACGACCAGTCCGGTCCGGTTGGAACGGTGACCACGGCAGGAAGCGGGCAGTATGCCTTTTCCAATTTAACCCCTGGCGGGGATTACACGGTGACTCCCGGGAAGAACATCAACCCCAACAACGGGGTGACTACCTTTGACCTGGTACTCGTTTCGAAGCACATCCTGGGCGCTGCCCCGCTCGATTCCCCTTACAAAATCATCGCAGCGGATGTAAACCGCTCCAACAGTGTCACAACGTTCGACCTGGTGGTCCTGCGCCGCATAATTCTCCTCATCGACACGGAATTCCCCAGCAACACCTCCTGGCGGTTTGTGAAACGCGATTTTCAGTTCACCAATCCGGCCAATCCCTTCGCAGATAATTTTCCGGAGGTGGTATCGGTAAACAATCTGTCCAGCAGCGAGCAAATTAATTTCATTGCGATCAAGGTGGGGGATGTGAACGGCACGGCTAACCCGCAGCAGTGACAAAGGAAAACTTTCGGCGCAGGCATAAAACATATACCGCCGGCGCCGCGTTTAAAACAGGTGCTTTGTCTTTGACAAATCAGATGAGGCATTATCTTTGTCAAAATATCGGAAACAAACCGCATGGTCACCAGACTGAAGAAGTTCACCAGAATTCCCCGCCAGATGATTTGGGCGTTTGTGTTGGAAGGCAGAGAGACTACCCAGATGCTGCATACCTTTGCCCACAAGGGAATTGTTGAATTGAAAATCGCAAATCCCGAAAGTGGTCCCTCGCCGGCAGAAATGCAAAAGGCGGTGCAACAACTCCGCGACATTCCCCGCTTTCTACCTTTCTTCGTGTTCATTGTGGTCCCCATGCCAGGCGTCACCGAAGGCTACGTCCTGCTGGCCATCAGCCTGGAAAAGTGGATGGGAAAGCGCATCAGCCTCCTGCCCAGCCAATTCCGAAAGGTGTTCCAACCCACTAACGACAGCAAATCACTGAATTGAAAGGTTCTCCCTTCCCTGCATAAAATTTTTCGCCGGGATGCAACATCCGTGTTTTTTTTCGTTATAAGAAAAATCCATTTTTCTATTGCTGCTTTAACTCTACCCGGAAGTTTGGTCACAATCTTACGCTAATCATTGACACTTTGCGCCGCGAATGTCGCGCGTTCGCCTGACGATGCTTTAAGGCGCATGGCTGCACCCTGCGCCCTGAAAATTCCTTCCCCGCGGAGGCTGTCTCAAAAGACGGTGCCATTCATTCGGCCGGCGACGATTGTTCCCCGGGGAGGGCGTTCGGCCGGCCGAATGAATGGCACCGTCTTTTG
>JBEAYO010000239.1:0-5835 GCA_041159285.1 Bacteroidota bacterium
ATTCGTAGGTTTCCGCATTCCTGGAGGTGTTTTCAAACTTCACCTGCACCGGCAGGATCAACCGTTCCCTTTCGCCGGAGTGGCTAAATCCAGCCACCGGCTTTGCACAGGAGAACTGCATCAGGACCAGCCATGCCGCCAAGGTACCCGCAAGCAATGTTTTTCCACTCATACCGGGCCTCAGCGTATTTTTACCTTCATGCCGATGTCCTGCAGCGGGCGGTCGGCCTGATCCCTGGCAGCATTGGCAATTTTATCTACCACCTCCATGCCTTCTGTCACCTGACCGAAGACGGTGTATTGGTTGTCAAGCATCGGTGCCCCGCCATTCTGCACGTAATAGGCTATCTCTTCCTGGGTGTACTTGAATCCCAGCGAGAGGGAGAGTTGCTCCAGCTGGGCGGCCTGCACGGGGGATCCATGCACGATGTAGAACTGCGAGCCGGAGGATTGGCGCTCCGGATTCACCTGGTCTGGCATCCGGGCTGCCGCCAGGGCGCCGCGGAAATGCCTGGCGCTGATTTCGGCAGGAACGTTGTAGCCGGGGCCTCCCATGCCGAGCTGCTGCCCCGGCTGGGCTGTCTTTGAATCCGGGTCTCCTCCTTGTATCATGAACCCGGGTATCACGCGGTGAAAGAGAGTTCCATCGTAAAAACCCTCCCGCGCCAGCTTGAGGAAATTTTCCTTGTGCTGGGGGGTGAAGTCGTACAGTTGTATTTTGATGTTGCCCATGCTGGTTTCG
Source organism: Bacteroidota bacterium (assembly GCA_041159285.1). Classification (GTDB taxonomy): domain Bacteria; phylum Bacteroidota; class Bacteroidia; order Chitinophagales; family Saprospiraceae; genus UBA6168. The sequence goes on from JBEAYO010000239.1 coordinate 743, forward strand.
ATGAGCACCGTGTTGCCCTGGGAGGCTTCCGCGGTCGTTTCAGCGGCTGCGCCGGCGCCTTCCTTGTCTCCCGCCTGTTTGCAGTTGGTGAGGACCAGGGCTTGTGCAATTAGCAGCAGAAAAAGCAGTTTCTTCTTCATGATGTCGCAGTTTTTTTTTAAAATTTTGTACGGAAAAGCGGCGAGGTGGCAGTTCACTTTTCTACTGGATGCTCCTGCAACCATTCCTGGAAATAATCGATTATCTTCAGCTTCAGGTATTCTTCCTGGTTTGCAACGCCCTTGAGCTGAAAAGGCTTGAGGGCTTCGTAATGCGGCCAGCCGTCAGAATCTCGTCCCTTGAACCGGTAAAACCCGTCCTGGCTCATCAGGTGACAGACGGCGATGTGCATCAGGTCCTGTTTTTCTTCTTTCGTGAAATTTGGTTTCCACCGGCCCAGCTCCTGGATCCCTATGAGAAACAGGACGACGTTGACGTCGGGAAGGCTTTCACACCTCAGCGAGTCTTTTACAAAATGACGCACCCGGAGCCATTCAAAATCTATCTGCCAGTCTTCCATGCGCTTGTTTTCTTAAAATGACAAATATAGGTAGTTTCTAAGATGTAGCCGCACATATATTTTTACAACTGTAGCCCCCTTGCAGATGCAGCTGCCCTCCCGTAAAGGGCTCAGGGCTGGGCCCCGCGCTCTAAAAAAAACCTTTCCCCGCGGGGGGGGCTAAACAGTTACCATTTTTCCAGCTCTTTTGTCCGCGGCCGTCTTCAATGAGCGAGTGGATTTATGTTGCGAATGCCACCTGCCTGGTGGGGAAGGAGGCTATCTCAAAAGACACTGCAATTCATTCTGCCGGCGCCGATTGCTCCCCGGCAAGGGTGTTCGGCCGGCCACCGGCCGCCCCAACACCCTAAAATCCCCCTTCCTCCGCGGTCTGGCTTCGCCAAACTGCGGCGGAAGGGGGATTTTAGGCACGCGGGACTTCGCCCCGCGCGACTTTTAGAAGAAAGCGTCTCTCAATGGGGGACTTTTGAGACAGTCGTCCGGAAAGCCCAACATTTAGTTAAACCCGGCACAGCACCGCCCCCATGTCACTCACTCCCGGTTAATCAAAGCGGAAACCTGGCGTGCCCGGATGGCAGCCGGAAGGGACGCTATCAGTCCGATGAACAATACCACCAGCATGACCGCCACCAGATCGGGAAAGCGCAGGCTGATGGGATAGGCACTCACCACAAAACCCTCCGGAATGGCTACAATCCCGTAGGTCTTCTGCACCACATACAGCACCGTCGCCAGCAAAAAGCCAATCGCCAGGCCGAGCAAACACAGCAACAGCCCCAGGTAGAGGAATATGTTGCGTATCGTCACATCCTGAGCCCCCATGCTCTTCAAAATGGCGATGTCACCCTTTTTATCCAATACCATCATCCAAAGCGAACCTATCATGTTGAAGGCCACCAACACCAAGGTCAAACTCAAAATGGCAAAACTCATCCATTTCTCTATGTTCATCAACTTCAAAAAAGACTCGTCCTGGCGATACCGGTCCTTAACCTCGTAACCCTCCCCCATGACCGCCTGGATGCGCTCAATGACCGCCTCCTTGTCACTTCCTTCCTGCAATCTGATCTCGTAGGCGCTGATCTCGCCGGACGTACCCAGCATGTCGCGTGCAAAATCGAGAGAGACCAGCACGTACTGGTTGTCATAATCCTGCTGAATCCTGAAAGACCCGGCCGGAAACGCAAATCGCTTCTTATACTGTTGCTCTAACACACCGACTTTTTCCCGCCGGGCCATGAAGATATTCAGCAACTCAAAGGGATTCTCCACATCGGCCTGCAACTTGTTGCGCATGCCGCCTCCCAAAACGGCCAGACTCCTGTCGCTTTCCTGCAGGCGGTAACTGCCCTCGTACAGCGTGGTGTCAATCCCGGTCACCCGATGGTAGAAGCTGTCCACACCCTTCAAAATGCCAAAATCCTGGTTGTCCCCGTATTCAAAAAACGCCACCTCCTCCAGGGTTTCCGATAAAAAAGCCACCTCCGGAAGCGCCCGGATGGCCGCCGCCTTAGCGGCATCGGAGTCGAAGGTCTTTCCCGCTGCCGCTTCCACCTTGATGTCGGGGTTGAACTTGCTGAAAAGCCCGACGATGAGGTCTTCAAACCCGTTGAACACGCTCAGCACCAGCACCAGGGCGGCAGTGCCGATGGCAATACCCGCCACTGATATGCCCGTGATGACGTTGATGGCGTTGGCCGACCTTCGCGCAAACAGGTAGCGCCTCGCTATTTTTATGGAAATTTTCAACCTTCAGGTTTTGATGATGTTAAAAGAATGCGTTTAAAGGACAAAGTTATGGATGAACTGCTTTATTGTCATTACGAGGCTGTTTCAAATATAGCCCGCAACTTATAAATTATAAACCAGACTGCCCTATGGAATCTAATCAACTCGAAATCGCCACCTTCGGAGCCGGCTGCTTCTGGTGCGTGGAAGCTGTCTTCCAGGACCTCCGGGGCGTGGAAAAGGTCGTCTCAGGCTACGCAGGCGGAAAAATTGACAACCCCAGCTACCGGGAGGTCTGCAGCGGCCTCACCGGACACGCCGAGGTGGTGCAAATCCACTTCAACCCCTCGCTCGTTTCTTATGAATCCCTGGTGCAGGTCTTCTTCGCCACCCACGACCCCACCACCCTCAACCGGCAGGGGGCAGACGCCGGCACCCAGTACCGCTCTGTCATCTTCTTTCACGATGAAAAGCAGCGGGAAATCGCAGAACGTCTCAAACAAGAGTTCGCCCCTACCTTATGGTCGAACCCCGTCGTGACGGAAATCAGCCCCGCACCGCGGTTCTTCGAGGCGGAGAACTACCACCAAAATTATTTTAAAGACAATCCCCTGCAGGGCTACTGCCAGATTGTCATCAACCCGAAAATCCAAAAGTTCAGAAAAACGTACGCTGACTTGTTGAAATAGACTAAACCTTTATCATGGACGCCAACAACTGGAATAAGCTCAGCCCGCAGGAGGAATACGTCATCGTCCACAAGGGCACTGAATACCCCTTCACCGGCGAATACGACAAGCATTTCGCCGCGGGGACCTACGTCTGCCGCCGCTGCGAGACGCCCCTTTACCGCTCGGAAGACAAGTTCAACTCCGGCTGCGGTTGGCCTGCCTTCGATGACGAAATCCCGGGCGCCGTGGAGCAGATCCAGGACCGCGACGGCCGCCGCACGGAAATCATCTGCCGCCACTGCGGCGGCCATCTCGGCCATGTGTTCACAGGGGAACGACTGACCAGGAAGAACACCCGCCACTGCGTCAATTCCCTGTCCCTGAAATTCATACCCGCCCCACAGCCATGATCTACGAATTCCAGGGCTTCAGACCGGTCATTCACGAAAGCGCCTTCATCCACCCCCAGGCGACTGTGACCGGAAACGTCACCATCGGCCGAGATGTCTATGTGGGACCTGGCGCGGCCATCCGGGGGGATTGGGGTGAAATTATCATCGAGGACGGTTGTAACGTCCAGGAGAACTGCACTATCCACATGTTCCCAGGAGTCACCGTGCGCCTCATGGAGGCGGCTCACATCGGCCATGGCGCGGTCATCCACGGAGCTGTCATTGGGAAAAATTGCCTGGTGGGTATGAATGCGGTGATCATGGACAACGCTGAAATCGGCGACGAGTGCATCATCGGCGCACTGTGCTTTGTAAAGGCCGAGAGCAAGATCCCTACCAGAAGCATGGTGGTTGGCAACCCTGGCCAGATTATCCGCCAGGTGAGCGATGAGATGATGGAGTGGAAAAAACGCGGCACGCTCCTCTATCAGCAACTGCCGGCAGCCTGCCATGCCTCCCTGAAGCCTTGCGAACCACTGCGCGAACCGCCTGCCCAGAAAGCGGAGCAAGCGGCCGTTTACAAAACCTGGAAAGCGGGTACCCGCTGACACGCCAGGAAGGACCTCAGCGCCGCTGGGAGAACATCCAACTCAGAAAGTCCTGCTCGGCAAAGGCATTGTCCCAGCTGTTGTGGTCAACGCCCGGGTATTCGGAATAACGAACCTCAGCCCGCAATTTTTGCAGGCGCTCCACCATGTCCCTGGACAAATCCACCCCTACCACGTTGTCGCTCGCGCCATGGAAAATCCAAAAAGGCACCCTGGCGGCCGCTCTCTTGTAGGCCTTGGTATCCCCGCCACCACAAATCGGCGCCGCAGCGGCGAACAGCTTTGGCTGCCGCCACACGGCTTCGAAGGTGCCCATGCCCCCCATGCTCAATCCAGTGACGTAAACCCTGTCCGGGTCCACTGCTTCCTGGGCTATGATGCTCCGCGTGAGGCCCAGGGCCAGGCGCAGGCTCGGTGTGATGTCGCTTTCCCTGTAGTTGTATTCAAATTTAAGCGGGCGCTGGCTGCGGTCCACTTTGACGGCGGCCCAGAAGCCCTCCGCCGGGCATTGCGGAAAGATGACGATGCAGGGGAAGTTCCTCCGGCTTTCTTCCTTCAGAAACAAGGAAGACCCGTGAATCAGCTGCTTTTCATTGTCGCTGCCGCGCTCTCCTGCGCCGTGAAGGAAGAGCACCAGCGGGTATTTTTTAGTGCGGTCATAATTCTCGGGGAACAAAATCCGGTAAGGGAGGGTGTCGCCTTTTTCCAGGTAAAGGGCTTTTTCATAGCCGGTGGTGTCGCCCACCGGGCAGGTTGCTTCATGGCTGTTGCCATGGTAAGCGTTTGTCCTGGAGGCAAAGAGGAAGAGGACGAACAAGATGCTGAGTGGCCGGAGGTGTTTGAGCATGGCAGCCTGTTTTGCATGAAGTTAATGGTCTGTTGCAAAGCAGGTGGCAATATACGGCAAATAATTCCTTCTTTTCAAACCTGTTTCACACCGGTGCCGCCAAGCTGTCGAAAAGGGCGCTCGGCGGGCTATAGGCCCGCCGAGGGGTTGTGTAAAAAGCCCTTGCGGGGCTGGTTTCGCCGGTGCCGCGCAGCTTCCGGAAAGGGCGCTCGGCGGGCCACAGGCCCGCTGAGGGGTTGTGTAAAAAGCCCTTGCGGCTGGTTCCTCCGGTGCCGCACAGCTTCCGGA
>JBEAYO010000240.1:0-5777 GCA_041159285.1 Bacteroidota bacterium
GTCCGACGCCACCGCCGACGGCCTTCCCTTGCACCCTTGCGATGACGATCTTGGGGCATTTCCGCATGGCATTGATGACGTTGGCGAACCCGAGGAAAAAGTTTTTCCCGGTCTCGGCATCCCGGATGGCGGCCAGCTCGTCGAAGCTGGCGCCTGCGCAGAAGCTGCGGTCGCCGGCGCTTTGAAGCACGACGACTTCGGCCTCGCGGCTTTCACCTGCCGTTTGGAAGGCCTGCACCAGCGAGGACAGCAGCCTTCCGGGCATGGAATTCTGTGCGGGATGGAAAAATTCGATGGTGGCAATGCCATCGTTGAAGGTCAGTTCTACGGAGCCTTGCAGCGTTTTATCCATGATGGTAGGGCGATTAGGCTGCAAATATCTGCAAACAAAAGCTTAATCGTTTGGCAGCGGCAGTTTTTTCTCTGAGATTACCGTTGCCAGAAAGCATTTGTCATAGGATGTAATGCCCTGCAGTTCCCATTTCTCGAACAAATGGCGGACGATTTTCTTGTCGCAGGCCATGATGGTGTCGCCGGGCTGCACTTTTTCCAGCTCGTCGCTCAGGCTGATTTGATAGCCTTTCTTTCGGTTGTAGAGCCCGGCATAGAAAACAGCCTGGCCGTCGAAGCCGGGATACAGGACGGTAAACCGGCGGATGCCGGGGTAGTGTTCGAGTTGACGGAACAAATACCCATACTGCAGGTTGGCGTCCTGAAGCTTTGGCGTGTAGGTTTTTTCAAGTGTTTTGTTGTATGGCTCCATCAAAAATGGCACAAATACGAAAAAGGGGACCAGCACAAAAGCCAGGTATCGGTATTCCTGGTTTGTCTGGAGTCGAAACAGGGAGGCACAGGCCTTCAGCACCTCCAGGAGGCCAAACCCGGCGAGCAGGGCCAGTGGGGGATAGACCACGGCATCGTAGTGCGGCGTCTTAGTTTGGGAAAATGAGATGATGACCAGCAGGCTCAGCGCGCTCAACAACATGAGCATCAACAGATTTGACGGGCGGCTTCCGGCGGCTTTTTTTGAAAAAATGACAAAAAAAGGCACTGCCAGGAAGTAGAGCCAGGGCATGAAGCGGTAGTTATGGAGGTTCTTGATATAATAGAACCAAGGTGCATAGTGGACATCCAGGGTGCTGGTGTAGCGGTCTATCATTTCGTGGCTGAAGGCGCGATGGATGAAACCGGGTATGGCGGCATCCATGGCGGCGAACCAGACAGCTACTGCTGCAATGACCAGGGCGGCTGCCAGCCAGGTGCTGGCGCGCTTCAGTATGTTCAGCAACTGTCCCTTGTGGGCGGCATAGATGGCGAAGGCGGGCATGAAGAAAAACCCAAGGACATACTTGGTCAGCGCTGCGGCAATGGTGGACAGGGTGATGATGGCCAGCCATTTCCAGCGCTGCCGGTCGGTGGTTGATTCCAGGTATTGATAAAAGGCAATCGCGGCAGCGAGCATGTAGAAGGCCATGAAGGCGTCCTGGTCAGCTGTGCGGGCCACGTGTTCCCGCATGAAGCCGCGGGAGGTGACCAGTACGAAGCCGGCACAGTAGCCTATGCGGATGTCGCCGAGAATGTTGCGGGCTGCATACAGGAACAGCAGGATGGTGGAGAACACGGCCAGCGCCGTCGGGATGCGGAGCGCCAGTTCGCTGATGCCGAATGTTTTCACAGAGAGCACCTGTATCCAGGTGGTGAAAGGCGGCTTGCTGTTCAAGTGGCGGGGTCCGTCCTCTATCCAGTGCTTGTAGTTGGGCAGGTATTTTCCTTCTTCGGCCATGTAGGATGCCCGCATGGCGAAGAGGGATTCATCCCAGTTGTGGATGGGCTCCCAGTCGAGATGGTGAAAGACCGGGAAATAAATCAGGAGGAAGAATACGGCCGCTGTCAGGTATTTCGCCTGGAATATTTTCTGCTTCATAAGGGCAAATATACCTTGATTAGGCGGATTTTGCGGCGTTGGCGAAACAGATTTCTGGATAGTGCAGGTTCTTTGAGGCGAAACTTGCTGCCTGGCTGGCCTTGTCTTCAACCTTTGGCCTTGTTGCGGCTGCCTGTTGCCTGCTTTTCAGCCAACTATCCCACCATGCCTCTAAAACACAACTGCACACAAAGAAAACGGTACTTTTTTCCTCCCTTGCTGACCCGTCGCAACAAGTCTAAGAAAAGGAGTGTTACCTTTGTTGCAAAGTAAGCACAATGAACGGCATGCCCACAGAAAATGGAGTCAGGAAATTGCCAGCCTGGAAAACACTGCTCTTTTCCGCGTTGGTGCTATCGGTCTTTCTCGCACTGGTGACGGCGGCCGCAGAGTTGACACTTCGCAATTGCTGCTCCTCGAAATACTCCCGCAACGACCCTCCTCCTCCCTATGACACGGCACAAAAGGATGAACTGCTTGGCTGGAAGATGACCCCGGGTTATGCCTTCGATGGCAAGATGAAGGACGAGTCGGGTGGTGAGTACGATATCTCCATCCGCTACGACAGCCTTGGATTCAAGGCATTTGGGGACACCGGAACGGCAGCGCCCCGAATACTTTTCATTGGCGACTCGTACACGGCCAGCATAGAGGTCTCGAACGAACGTTCGTTTTTCAACTTGCTGGGCGACAGCCTGGGGGCCGAGGTTTTTGCCTATGGCCATGCAGGATATGGAACCCTCCAGCAGTATATGGTGTTGGACCAATGGGTGGATGTCATCCGGCCGGAGGTAGTGGTCTGGGAGGTTTGCAGCAATGACTTCATAGACAATTACGCACCGCTGGAGATAGCCTGCGGCTACAAGGTGGGAGAGCGGCGGCCCTATCTGTCGGCCGATGGGGAGATTTATTACGAGCGGCCGCTCACTGCCTGGCAGATGGCCGGGGAGCGGTTGTTTGTCCTGCAGTGGCTGGAGCAAAGCTGGCGCGGCCTGCTGAAAAACCTGCTGGGCAGGGAGTCAATGGTCGGCGAGTATTTCATCGCCACGGAAGGCAGGGCCTATGGCCCTTTTGACGCCGCGGTGGGCATCACGGAAAAGATAGCCGACAAGATCAAGGCTCGTCTGCCTGCCGGGACAAAGCTGATGGTATTTTCAGCCGACACCTACCAGCCGCAACTGGATGAGTTCCGGCGGATTTTCGAGTCCCGGGGTTTTTTGTTTTACGACACCCCTGCCACGGAGGTAGAGAAGGCCCGGACGGTGGAGAAACAGGTCGTTAAATCGGTGGATGGCTATCATTGGAATGAAAGGGGGCATGCCATCGTGGCCGGCGCACTATACCCGTTCATCAGGCAGGCAATGGCACATTAGCCATTGGTCATTGGATTTGCACTTTTTTAGTTTGAATAAATTTTAAACAAGCTCTAAATTCTTAACATCATGACAAACAGATTGCATGCCGCCGTACTCCTGTTGTTGGCGCTTCCACTTTGCCAGCTTGCAGGGCAGATTCCGGGCGACAAAGTTCGGATCACCGAAACCACCGAAACGATGTCAGAGGGTATGAACAATGCATTGATTGTCACCCTGGAAGTCAGCAGTAAAAAACTGGCGGAAAACGTCTGGCGCAACTTTATGGAAGACTACGGCGGAAAGACAAAGCGGGCAAAGGGCGGCGATGAGTACCTGACCACTGTCGAAATCGTGGACATCAACGGTGTCAAGCCGATCAACATTTACACCCGGGCCCAGGCGGCCGAGGAAGATGCCCTGGCCGTTGATTTCATCGTCTGGTTTGACCTGGGAGAAGAGTACCTGGGGTCTGCCTGGAAAACGCAATACCAGGAAGCGGAAAAACTGCTTTTTAAGTACGCCCATGCCTGCAAAGTGGAGGCGACGGACGAGGAGCTGGAGGAGGCGGGCAAGAAGCTGCGCAGCATGCAGAATGACCTGGAGCGCCTGGAGCGACAGCACAGCGGCTACGAAAAAGACATCGCGGATGCCGAGAAAAGGATTGTGCAGGCGCGCGAGAATATCGCTAAAAATGTGCAGCAGCGAGGAGATACCATGCAAAAAATTGACCTTCAAAAGCAGTTGCTGGAAGAAATTGAACGCCGTCTGAACGACCTGAAGAAGAATTAACCACCAATATTTCGTATTTTTGCAGAACAAAGTGTCAAACTGTCAATATTAACGACAAGTAGTTTTATTTACTGAACACAAACAATAAATTATGGATTTATTTGAAAAATTCAGGAATCCAGGCCCACTCGGGAGGTTTTCGGAAGTGGCCGATGGGTATTTTATGTTTCCCAAGCTCGAAGGAGAGCTGAGCAACAGGATGAAATTTCAGGGAAAGGATGTGATCTGCTGGAGCATCAACAACTATATGGGACTAGCCAATCACCCCGAAGTGAGGGAGGCCGATGCCCAAGCCGCCAGGGAATGGGGCATGGCTTATCCCATGGGAGCCCGAATGATGAGCGGTTCCACCAAATACCACGACCAGTTGGAAGCGGAACTGGCAGCATTCGTCAAGAAAGAATCTGCCCTGCTGGTAAACTTTGGCTACCAGGGCATACTGTCTGCTATTGACTGCCTGCTCAGCCGCCACGACGTGGTCGTCTATGACGCGGAATCCCACGCCTGTATTGTGGACGGCGTGCGCCTGCACCATGGCAAGCGTTTCGCTTTTGAGCACAACAACATAGAGAGCCTGGACCGCAACCTTGCCCGTGCGACAAAAATTGTCGAGGAAACCGGCGGGGGTATCCTGGTCATCAGCGAGGGTGTCTTCGGTATGCGCGGAGACCAGGGCAAACTGCGGGAAATCGCAGCGCTGAAGGAGAAGTACGATTTCCGCCTCATGGTGGATGACGCTCACGGTTTCGGCATGCTGGGTGCCACCGGCGCCGGTGCCTGCGAGGAGCAGGGCATCATGCAGGATGTGGACGTTTATTTTTCCACCTTCGCGAAGTCCATGGCCAGCATCGGGGCGTTTTTTGCCGGTGAAAAGTTCATGATCCAGCACCTGCGCTATAACATGCGCTCCCAGATATTCGCCAAGTCTGTTCCCATGCCCATCGTCATCGGCGCATTGAAGCGGCTTGAGCTGCTGCGCACCAGGCCGGAACTGCGCAAGAAGCTGTGGGAGAACGTCGAGGCGCTTCAGGGTGGCCTCAAGGCGGCCGGATTTGACATCGGCGACACCAACAGCTGCGTGACGCCTGTTTATATGCATGGCGAAGTGGGAGAAGCCATGGCACTGGTGCACGACATGCGAGAGAACTACGGCGTGTTCTGTTCCATCGTGGTTTATCCTGTGATTCCAAAGGGCATGATTATTCTCCGCCTGATTCCGACTGCTGTTCACACCATGCAGGATATCGAGGAGACGATTGCCGCCTTCAAGGCTGTCAAGGCAAAATTGGAGGGAGGTCAGTACAAGGCAATTGCCGAGAAATACATGGAAGGGGTGGTCTGAAAAGTCTTTGCGACATCGCCTTCGGAAGGAATTTACAGCAAATCGGGCGGCCGTCACAGGCCTGCCCGATTTGCTTTTAAGCGCGGTATTTACTGACAGTCTCAAGAGACAGTTTGGCGGCTCCTTCTTCGTGGCAGGTGCGCGGGGCTTCGCGAGGCTGTCTTGAAAGATCCTTTGGCGGGACGCCTTATCGCAAAAGTCGCGCCGGGCGAAGCCCTGTGCGACTAAAATCCTCCTTCCGCCGCGGTTTGGCGAAGCAAAACCGCGGCGGAAGGGGGACTTGAGGACGTGCGGCCGGCCGAACGCCCTTTCCGGGGAACAATCGGCGCCGGCGAAACAAATTCTCAAAAACTGCCTAATTTTACAG
>JBEAYO010000241.1:0-5777 GCA_041159285.1 Bacteroidota bacterium
CGCGGAGGAAGGGGGATTTTAGGCGCGCGGGGCGTCGCCTGCGCGTCTTTTGCGAGAAGGCGCCTCGCCGAAGGATCTTTTGAGACAGCTTTAAACCCCAAAATACCAATCAGCATGGAAAAATTAGTCCTGCCTCGCATGATTTCATCTGCCGCGATGTGCCTCTCTTTCGTCGCGGTTTCATTAGCTCAAATCAGCATCGGCTTCAGACAAGCCTCCCCCGACGGAGCCAATCTCCAACTTTCAGTCCAGTACAGTTCCTGCAGCAACTACAGCGCTGGAGGATTGAATGTCTGGAACAGCCAGGTATTCACCCTGCGCTGGAGCCAGTCGCTGGGCAGCAATATCATAACGGCTGTCAGCAACCAGGCTGCTTTCTCCTTTGCCATGGATGGCCCCCCGGCTAGTGGTGAGGATGGCTTTATTTATCAGAAATTCACAGCACAGGGCTCGAATGTCGTCCAGAGCATCAGCAGCGGGCAGGCACTTCCCGTACTCCTCATTTCGACTAGCGCAAGCACAGCGGATTTGACGAGCTTTCAGCTTGTCACCGCACCAAATTCCTGGGTGGACGCCAACCATGGCCATGCCAATGTTGAAAATGCCGTTTTGGGAGAGCAATTCTTTCTTTTCAACCCCGGTTTGCCAACTGTTTCTCAACCTGCTTGCAGCGCACCGGCACAAGGGTCAATCCTAGTCAATTCCTTAAATGCCGGAATCCTGGAATACAGCATTAATAACGGTGTTTCTTACCAACCCTCACCGGTTTTCAGCAATCTTCCCGCCGGCAGTTACTCCATCAAGGTCCGGCTGGCCGCTTTGCCAGGCTGCCCGGTCTCCTACCTGGACAATCCCGTCGCCCTTGCTGCGCCAAGTCCACCCACCGTCAGCGCACCGACTGTCACACAACCGACCTGCGCCCTCACCTCGGGTACCATCGTGGTCAGCGCCAGTGGCTCCGGCGCGCTACAGTACAGCATCAACAACGGAAGCACCTGGCAAAACAGCAATGCCTTCTCAGGCCTTGGCCCCGGGAGTTACAACATCATGGTGCGACTGCAGTCTGATGTTACCTGCACCGCAGCCTACCCTGCCAATCCCGTGACCATTAATTACGTGCCGTCTGGACCCACGGTCAGCGCACCGACCGTGACCCAGCCCACCTGCAACTTGCCCTCCGGCACCATCGTGGTCAATGCCAACGGCACTGGTTCGTTGAGGTACAGCATCAATAATGGCATCACCTGGCAGAACAACCATACCTTCCCGGGCCTCAACCCCGGGAATTATAATCTCCTGGTCCAATTACAGTCCAATTCCTCCTGTACCACAGCCTATGCCGCCAACCCTGTGACTATCAACGCCACGCCGTCTCCGCCTGCCGTTGGCGCGCCGACTGTCACCCAGCCGACCTGCGCCCTCCCCTCCGGCACCATTCTGGTCAACGCCAGCGGCAGCAGCACCCTGCAGTACAGCATCAACAACGGCGTGAACTGGCAAAGCAGCAGCAACTTTTCAGGCCTCAGCCCCGGCAGTTACACCGTCCTGGCTCGGCTGCAAAACAACCCTACCTGCACCACGGCCTACGCCGCCAATCCCGTGACCATTTCCGCCGTGCCCGCACCACCTTCCATTGGTGCTCCAAACATCGCCCAGCCGACCTGTGCCCTGCCTTCCGGCACTATCACGGTCAACGCCAGCGGCAGCAGCACGCTTCAATACAGCATCAACAATGGCGTGAACTGGCAAAGCAGCAGCAACTTTTCAGGCCTCAGCCCCGGCAGTTACACCGTCCTGGCTCGGCTGCAAAACAACCCTACCTGCACCACGGCCTACGCCGCCAATCCCGTGATCATTTCCGCCGTGCCCTCGGCTCCATTAATCAGCGCACCGACGCTCACCCAGCCGACCTGCGCCCTGCCCACCGGCACCATTATAGTCAACGCCAGTGGCAGCAGCAACATTCAATACAGCATCAACAATGGCAGCAGCTGGCAGGGATTCAATACTTTTGCAGGCCTGAGCCCAGGCAACTACCCCCTCACCGTCCGACTGCAGTCCGATGTCACCTGCATCTCAAACTACGCCAGCAACCCGGTAAGTATTCAAAGCCCGCCCACCTTTCCGGTGATAGACTCCGTTGTCGTCGTGCCATCAACCCTGTGCGAGGCTTTGGGTGGCACTTTGACAGTATTTGCTCCTTCGACCGGGCTGAGTTACAGCATCAATCAGGGGAGCACCTGGCAGGCGAGTTCCACATTCAGCAATGTAATGCCTGGCAGTATGAACGTAGCCGTTAAGCGTCAGCAGGACAATACCTGTCTGACCTATTATAGTGAAAACCCGCTGACCATCAGGCTGCCACCGGGCTGCTGCCCGAACCCAGTTTACTCAAACCCTTGCACCAGCGGAGATTACATTGACGACTTTGCGATGGGCAGCTTTTCCAAAACAGGCAGCGGTTGCCCCAACAACGCGGGCAACCTGTCCCTGTTCAGTGGAACGGGCCCTGGAGTCAGGCTGGGCGAAAGCTACCCTGTCACGGTGAAGCCTGGGCCTAACCAGGCACAGTACCTGGGATTGTACATTGACTTCAACTTAAATGGCTCCTTCCTGGATGCCGGTGAGTTTATCAACCTGGGATGGATAGCGGCAGGCGGTTCCACTACCATTCCTGTGTTGATACCGATGACTGCCACCCTGGGAACCGGCAAGTTGCGCATACGCAGCAGCAGGACGTCGGCCCTTACGGCAGCAGATGGCTGCTACACGAGCCTGGCCTATGGCGAAACGGAAGACTACGACATTTACTTTTATTGCCCGGATAACCTGGCGGTGAATGCGGTACTGGCAGGTGCTTCAGTTCATGTGGCGGATTTGGAAATAACTTCCCTTGGAAAAATCCTCAATGGGGCATCTGTTGTTTTTAAAGCTGGCGAATCTGTAATTTTGCTGCCGGAATTTGAGGTGGAGCTGGGTGGTGTGTTCCAGGTGTCAATGGAAAGTTGTTACTAAGAACATGTTTAAAATTCATTCGATTCTGCTTGCCTTCCGGAAAGGGCGCGGGGCGTCGCGCTTAGGCGCGCCGCCGACCGCCTCCGAGAGATAAACAGCATCTGCAAGGGGTGCTAAACAATTACATGTTTATTAGTTTTAAAGCCGACTATCTATAAACATGCTCTAAAACAAAATCATCGTGAATAAAGCAGCCATTTTTGAGAAAATCGCCAGTTCGCTGGCCAAAGATGAATTTAACATCGTCCAGCAGGATGACCAGCGTCCCTGGGGTGGGTTCTTTGTCATCGACGAAGCCCAGGCCCCCCAGTTTGTCGAAACCTATTTCCCGGGGCTTTCGATGAAAGATTTCGAAGGGTTTAAAAAATTAAGCCCCAAGATCTTGCTGGTAGCTCCCGGCAAGCGCCTCTCCTGGCAATACCATCACCGCCGGGCTGAAATCTGGCGCCTGGTAGATGGCGTGGCAGGTGTTGTGACCAGCCCCACAAACGAGGAAGGCGAGGTGCAAAGGCTTCATCCCGGAGACTTTGTCCGTCTGCAGCAAGGCGAGAGGCACCGGCTGGTCGGACTGGAAGATTGGGGCGTGCTGGCCGAGATCTGGCAGCATACCAATCCGGACCATCCCTCCGACGAGGACGACATAGTGCGGGTGCAGGATGACTTCGGCCGCTGAGCTACGGAAGTAGCGCCCCCTCGCAACAGGTCTAATACCTCCAACTGGCCAGGTCTGCCCCTTTTGGCGCTGTCCGGGTCAGTCCTCGCGTCCATTTCGGGATGAACATCCGGTGGTAGCGCAGCCGGGAGATGGCATTGGGCTGCGTGTGGTCGCCATTCCAGCAATGCTCCGCCCGGTCGCCATAGTCCACCTCCCCGTCGTAGTAGGGGTTCGCGGTGGCCTCCAGGACTTCTTCCGCCAGGTAAACGGCATTGTTGAGGTAGTAGTTGTCCATGTCGCCGCAGTAAATCCTTATTTTACCGCGCCACTGGTTGCCCTTGCTCTGCCAATCCCGCTTCATGATGTAAGACAGGTCGTAGTTTTGGCGCCAGTAAGCTGCTACGGCCGTGTCAATCTCCCCGGTGACCTTATCCCAAATCCGCTTGGGATAGCCATCGGGCCCCAGCGGGGAGTAGGTGGCCTCCCAGATATCCCATTGCTGCCCCGAGCGGCTGTTGTCGCCCAGCGTCAGCTCGCGATAGTTCATATCCTGCAGGGTAGCCTTCACATGGCCGAGGTAATCCCGCAAGCCGGGCCGTGGTGTTTTTTTGAACTGGCTTTCCAGGAAATAGGCGTTTTTATCCTTGTAGATATCCACCACGGTATAGGCTCTGAAGTCAATCGGGTCGGGGCAGGCAGCGAAGCAGCCGTTGTACTCATCCGGGTAAAACACCTGGGCTGCCAGGGCTTCCCAACCTCCCGTGGAGCCGCCGTATAAGAACCGGGCCCAGCCCTGTCCGATTCCGCGGAATTCTTTTTCGATGTAGGGAATGAGCTCATAGGTAATGGCATCGCCATAGGGCCCCTGGGCGGCAGAGTTGACCGCATAGGAATCGTCGTAGTAGGGCGTGGGATGTTGGATTTCAATGGCGATTACCCTGGGGAAGTCAGGGCCAGACCATATTTTGTAGAAATCATAGGCTTCCTGATCCTGGATGCGGTTGTAGCAGTCGAGTTTGAAGCGCTCGCTGTATTCGCAGGGGACGGTGGTGTCAGGCGGCGTGGTTCTGAATCCGGAGAAGTCCGCCGGGAAGTGGCCGTGATAAATGGCCAGGGGGTATTTTACATCTGTGCGGGACGCCCAGTCTTTGGGCAGAAGCACGTGGGCCCCCAGGTACATGTCGCGTCCCCAGAAATCGGAGAGCAATTTGCTCTTGATGCGAATGTGCTTGACCCACTCCGTGTCTTCCGGCGCTTTGATGGGGGATATTTTTTTATCCAGTACGATGTTGATATTGTTGGACTCGGCAACGTTGACCTTTACTTTAAAAGGAGTATTGTAAAGGTTTCCAGGCGCCAGGTTCCACTGCTGCCCTTCTCCGCGGTCCATGGGAAGTTTGACGGTGTGACCGGTAGCGAGGCGGAAGGTTTCATATTTGTGGAACAGGGCCTGGACGTAGTATTCGCCGGGTGGTATGTCTGCCATGGTTTGAATGGGGTAGCCAAATTCTTCGCCAGTGAAGTGGATGGGAGTTCCTTTTTTCCAGTCTTCAACATTTTTTCCAAAAGCGAGTTGTGTGTTGGGGCCATCCACAATTTGAAACCGGGGTTCCTGCCCTGGGTCGGTGGAGAACATGAGGATTAGCCTGCCATCGGCGATGCCATCGCTGAGGCTGTCCGGGATTTCCACGGTGAAGTTGGCGTTGATGCTGGCGTTTTTTTTGCTATCGCCTTGCTGACAGGAAGACAGGGCGGTGGAGACGATGAGTGCTGATGCCAGGACGAAATGCAAGGTTGTGAGATGGTGTTCAGACTTCATAAGAGCTTGTTTTAATTTCGGAAAATCAGTGCTAAAGGTAGGGATTTGTTTGTATTCTTGTTAATGCTTGCGCAAAGGCTGTATCAAAAGACCGGGCATTACATTCTGCGGGTGCTGCCCGGCTGTCGGAAAGGGTGGAGCCTGTCTCAAAAGCCCCATCGCGCTTTTAAAATTAGTTTCGCCGGTGCCGACTGGCTTCCGGGAAGGGCGCAGAGGCTGCCTCAAAAGACCTGGCAATCCGCTCCGCCGGTGCCACGATTGGCCCTTGGAAAGGGCATTCGGCCGGCC
>JBEAYO010000242.1:0-5749 GCA_041159285.1 Bacteroidota bacterium
GGGCTGCGCCCCGCGCCCTTTTCAAAGAGGGGCACTGCGCCCTGGGGACTTTTTACACAACCCCTTGCTGGGGGCAATCTGCACCGGCTAAGGCAAATTTCAAAAGCGCGCCAGGTCTTTTGAAACAGGTCTGCTTCCCTTTTCCCCTTACTTCTTCAGCGTCAGCAATGCCACGGTCTCCACGTGATGCGTGTGCGGGAACATATCCACCGGCTGTATTTTCGTCAGCTCGTATTTTTCACTCAGAAGTTTGACATCCCTGGCCTGGGTGGCGGGGTTGCAGCTCACATACACGATTTTGGGTGATTCCAGCTTCAGGAACATCGCCACGACATCAGCGTGCATGCCGGCCCTGGGAGGATCCGTGATCACCAGGTCAGGCCTGCCGTGTTTCCCGGCGAACTCGTCCGTCAAAATATGCTTCACATCCCCGGCATAGAAAACACAGTTTCCGGTGTTGTTCATGGTGGCATTCTCTTGCGCATCGCGGATGGCATCGGCTACTTCTTCAATGCCGACGACCTGCCTGCAGTACTTGGCCACGTACAGGGCGATGCTGCCGACGCCGGTGTACAGGTCGTACACGTTCTCGTGGCCCTCCAGTCCGGCGAATTCCACCACCTTGTCGTACAACACCCTGGCCTGCCATGAGTTGGTTTGGAAAAAGGACTTGGGGCCGATTTTGAACCGCACATGGCCTACCTGTTCCTCGATGTAGGGTTTTCCGTGGAAGCAGATCATGTCGAGGTCTCCCACATAATCGTTCATCTTGGGGTTGATGCAATAGAACACGCTGGTGAGCCGGGGCATTTTTTCGACGACTGCGTTCAGGTACTGCTTGATTTGCCTGGGTTCGTTTTTTGCAAAGCTGACGATGAGCATCAGTTCTCCCAGGCTGGTGAGCCGGATCATCATGTGGCGCATGACGCCTTCATTGGTGCGAAGGTCGAAGAAGGGGATTCCCAGTTCTACGGCGGTGTCTTTTGCCAGGTCGCGCAGTTCGTTGGAGGGGTCGGCCTGCAGCCAGCAGTGACGGATGTCCACGATTTTGTCGAAGGCTCCGGGCCGGTGGAATCCCAGGACGTTTTCTTCGTTGGAGATGCCCTGTTCCATTTCCTCTTTGGTGATCCAGCGCTTGCTGGAGAAGGCGTATTCCAGTTTGTTGCGGTAGTAAGTGGTTTTTTCGGCAGGTATGATTGGGAGGAAGTATCCGGGCTCCACCCTGGCAATGTGTCGCATGACGTCGCGGACTACCTTTTCTTTGTGGGCTGCCTGTGCTTCATAGCGCAGGTGTTGCCAGCGGCAGCCGCCGCATTGGTTGAAGTGTTCGCAGAAGGGCTCCACCCGGTCTGCCGACAGTTGGTGGTAGTGCACTGCATAGCCGTCCATGAATTCCGGCTTTTTCTTCACGATCCGCACGTCCACTATGTCGCCGGGGGCAACGTGTTCGACAAAGACAACGCGGTTGTCGGCTGTTCGGCCGACACCTCTTCCCTTGTCGGCCATGCCGGTGATCAGCACTTCCGGAATGATGGTGATCTGTTTGTTCTTTTTTTTCATTGTCTGTCTTTCTCAGTGGCAAAGGTAATAAATAAAGCGAAAGGCGATTTTCCGGTCTGCCGCCGGTACATCAAACTTCCGGGCTTGACATGCGCTGATTTTGGTTGATTATTATTATCATTGCATGAGCGTTTGCATCGTTCTGCCCAGGGTTTGCCTCAGAAACGCTGTTGCGGGGCGCCATCCTCTCATGCCCGGGAAATAAGGTAAGCACATGGAACTGCTCCGGAGTGGAATCGAATTCGGCCTGGCCATCAGCCTGCTGGCAGGCCCCATTCTCTTCACCCTCGTGCAAACGAGCGTGGAGCAGGGCTTCCGTGCCGGCTGTGCCGTCGGCGCCGGCATCTGGACCAGCGATGCCCTGTTCATTGCCTCCACCTGGCTGGGGATTTCCTACGTCGCCGCACTGAGCACCTGGCCGGGATTTGAACCCCTGCTCGGTTGGGTTGGTGGCATTATCCTGGTGGCTTTCGGCGCAGGCGCCCTTATCTCCAAGGCTCCCGCCACAAGCCAGTTCGAAGGCAGGGCTGTCCGCCAATCCTCGTACTTTTCGCTCTGGTTGCGCGGCTTCATCATCAACACGGCCAATCCCTTCACCTTCTTCTTCTGGATTGGTGTGTCCAGTCTGCTGTTCACGGAAAAAGAAGTGCAAGTCAAAGAGGCGCGTCTGTTCTACAGCGGGCTGATGGGAACTATCATCGTCACCGATGCCTTTAAAATTGCACTCGCCAAGATCATCCGCAAATGGATGCGGCCGGTTTACATCCGCTGGATGCGGCGAATCGCCGGCATCGCACTTCTGGCCTTCGGTGTGGCCTTGATTCTCCGGGCCCTGAAAATCCTCGAGTGAAAGCTGATTGATGGAGTGCAGCAGCCGGCAGCGCTAAAAATTTGAACAGAAAGGCAAAGTTTGAAACTAAAAGCCGCACCTGGCGGTTTTACAAGCAAAATATCAGATTCATGGCTTCCAGCAATACGAAAAAACCAAAAGAAATTGTCAACCGGCGTGCAGCCCACGAATACCAGTTCCTGTCCAGGTATGAGGCCGGCATCGTGTTGCAGGGCTCGGAAACCAAGTCTGTGCGCAGCGGCCATGTCAGCCTGAGTGACGCCTATTGCATTTTTTCAAAGGGAGAGCTTTACCTGAAAAACCTGTATATTAAGGAGTACGACTGTGCCATCTACACCAACCACGAGTCCCGGCGCGACCGGAAACTCCTCCTCCACCGGGCGGAATTGCGCAAACTCGAGAGAAGGGTAAAGGAAAAAGGCCTTACCATTGTTCCCTATAAAGTCTATTTCTCAGACCGCAACCTGATCAAGGTGGAGATAGTGCTGGGTCAGGGCAAAAAAGCATTCGACAAGCGGGAAAGCATCAAGGAAAAGGACAGCAAGCGCGATATGGAGCGCCTGAGCAAAATCAAGTTGTGAGTAGTTGGAGATTACCGGCGTCCCATACAGGTTAGGGTATTTAATAAAGCACCTGTTACGTGTTGCCAGAATGCGAGGTTATTAAAATGCGAGATTACATTGTTTTCCGGGTCTTCCCGAGGCAAGCCGGGATTCAACGCTTGCAATCAAAGGTCAGTTCCTTGCTGGAACTGTAGTTATTTGCACGGGAGGCACAGCTGTTCGGGAAGCCCTGAAACAAGACTTTGCGACGCTTCCCAGATGAAAATAACCTGGATTTTTCGGCAGCATAAAAATATGCCCTGGTGAACACCCTATTCCTACAGGGTTAGTCTTCGTTGCCAGGCTCGATGTTCTCCTCCTGGTCCTGAACCTGCGACTCCTCTTTTTCCGGCAAGGATAGCCAGAAGTTGTTGGCGCCAAGACCCTGCGTGATGGCCAGGCGCTGGAGGTTCAGCAACTCCAGCAGCGCCAGGAAGGTCACAATCGCATGGATGCGGTTTTCCAACTTCAGGAACAGCGCTTTGAAATCTGTTTTCCTGCCGCGCTTCAAACGGGAGAAAATAAAATCCTGCTGCTCGGCAATTGTGTAGTCAAAGCGGACGATTCTGTGCACCTCCTTGGGTTTTCCTTCCTCCTCTATTTTCCGCAGGATGCGCTCAAAGGTCTTCAGGAGTTTGAAAAGCGTGAGATTTTCCATCTCCACGTCCACCAGCGCCTTGGTGGCTATCTGCTGCAAATCCCTGCCGACATTGCCCCTCAGCTCCCGCTGAAGGCGGGTTTCCTCCAGTTGCCGCATTTCCTCCAGCACGCTCTTGTAGCGCTTGTACTCCAGCAGCCGCTGCACCAGTTCCTCCCGCGGGTCAATTTCATTTCCCTCTTCATCAACGGGCTTCCGGGGCAGCAGTATTTTGGCCTTGATGCGGCACAGGGTAGCGGCCACGAGGATGAATTCGCTGGCCAGATCCACGTTGAGGGACTCCATGTGGCGGATGTAGGACAGGAAGTCGTCCGTGATGCTGGCAATCGGAATGTTGTTGATGTCCAGCTCGTCCCGCTCAATGAAGAACAGGAGAAGGTCGAAAGGCCCTTCAAATTGAGGGAGTCGGATGTTATAGGTCGCTTCGTTCAAGGCAGTAAGGGCTCTGTGCGTCAGGAAAGCACCGGTGAGTCGGCCTGTTCGTAGAGCGGGTACTGCTCCATGAACAGGTTGACTTCGCGGCCGACCTCCTGGATGAGAGACTCGTTGGCTACGTTAGCGATGATGGTATCAATCCAGTCCACGACTTTCAGGCAGGCAGCCTCGTCGAAGCCGCGGGTCGTGATGGCGGCGGTGCCGATGCGGATGCCGGAAGTGACCATCGGGGGAGCGGTGTCGAATGGCACCATGTTTTTATTCACGGTGATATGGGCTTTCACCAGGGCCTCTTCCGCCTGCTGCCCGGTGACATCCTTGCTGCGCAGGTCGAGCAGCATCAGGTGGTTGTCCGTCCCGCCGGAGATAATCTTGTAGCCTTTTTCCAGGAAGGCCTTTGCCATGGCTTGGGCATTTTTCACCACCTGGGTGGCATACTGGCGGAAAGCCGGTTGAAGGGCCTCGTAGAAGGCTGTGGCTTTGGCGGCGACGACGTGTTCCAGCGGACCGCCCTGGGTGCCCGGGAAGACGCCGCTGTTCAGGATGGTGGCCATTTTGATGGCCGTGCCTTTTTTAGTGGTGCGGCCCCAGGGGTTGTCGAAGTTCTTGCCCATCATGATGATGCCGCCGCGGGGTCCGCGCAGGGTTTTGTGGGTGGTGGAGGTGACGATGTGGCAATATTCCATGGGGCTGTTCAGGATGCCGGCGGCGATGAGGCCGGCGGGGTGGGCGATATCAGCCAGCAGCAGGGCTCCTGTTTTGTCGGCGATTTCGCGGAATCGGCGGTAGTCCCAGTCGCGGGAATAGGCAGAGGCTCCGCAGATGATGAGCCTGGGCCTTTCCCGCAGGGCGATGGCCTCGACCTTGTCCATGTCGATGGTGCCGCTGGCCTCTTCGACCCCGTAAAACAGGGGATGGTAAACTTTGCCGGAGAAGTTCACGGCAGAGCCATGCGAGAGGTGTCCGCCATGAGCCAGGTCCAGGCCGAGGGTTTTGTCGCCGGGTTCCAGCACCGAGAGGAAAACGGCGGCGTTGGCCTGTGCGCCGGAATGGGGCTGCACATTGGCGTATTCCGCGCCGAAGAGCATTTTCAGCCGCTCAATGGCGAGTTGTTCCACTTCATCCACCACTTCGCAGCCACCGTAGTACCGCTTGCCGGGGTAACCTTCCGCGTATTTATTCGTTAGGCAAGAACCCGCCGCCTGGAGGACGGCCTGGCTGGTGAAGTTTTCCGATGCGATTAGTTCTATTCCTTTCCGCTGGCGTTCGAGCTCGCGGTTGATGAGGTCGAACAGGATGGTGTCTTTTGTCATTATTGATTGAGTGACTGTTATAAAATGCTGTTATTGTCGAAGTTTGTGCTGCGAAGGGCTTGTTTTGATGGTGCATTTGAGCCAGGAATCCCGGCAAAACAAGCTTCGACAGGGCGTCGGGAAAATGTTCCTGGCCTGTTGCTGCAAAATTAAGCAAGCGAGCCGGCAATTTAAAAGCATACCAGTATTATTGTGAAAAATACAGGATTCGTAGCTGTTTAGCACCCCTTTCAGATATCGCTGGCCTTCCAGAAAGGGCCGCCGGCCGCGGGGAAGGGGTTTTCAGGGCGCTCGGGGGGCCCCCGGCCCGCCGCGCGCCCGTTTCGGTAGC
>JBEAYO010000243.1:0-5734 GCA_041159285.1 Bacteroidota bacterium
CCGCGGCAGGGAGGGGATTTTTTGATGCGCTGGGCTTCGCCCAGCGCATCATCCACGGGAGTCGCTTGGCGCGGCGTTGTAATGGCGAAAGAACGACATAAGGCGCCTTTCAATAGATTTTCCAAGCCTCACCACCTGGCAGGCGAACCTGCGGCCAGCACCGCCAGGCGCCCTTACCGGAGAGCGGGCAGGAGCCTGCACTCCTTTCAGGCGAACTTACTGCGCGTTAAAACAGTTTTTAAAAAAGCGCCATAACCCAACTCTTGCCTTAACTTTGCAACCATTCTTTTATAAAAACGCGTCAAACACCCTGATGACAAGCACTTATCTGAACGAGCTCAACAACGTACAGCGGCAGGCCGTCACCACCATCAACGGACCCGTGCTGGTCGTGGCAGGACCGGGATCCGGAAAAACCCGCGTCCTCACCTTCCGCATCGCCCACATGATCGAGCAGGGCATCGCACCGCGCGAAATCATGGCCCTGACCTTTACCAACAAGGCAGCCCGCGAAATGCAGGACCGCATCACGCGCGTGGTGGGATCCCAAGCCAACAGCGTCTGGGCAGGCACCTTCCACTCCCTCTTCTCCAGAATCCTCCGAATAGAAGCCGAACACATCGGATACCCCCCTGCTTTTACCATCTATGACACCGAGGACACCAAGAGCCTCATAGGCAACATCATCAAAGACCTCAACCTCAGCAAAGACCAGTACAACGCCAACGCCATCCGAAACAGGATTTCCTCCTGCAAAAGCAACCTCATCACCCCAAAGCTTTACGCCACTCGCCTCGAACTCATCGAAGAGGATAAAATGTCCAAACGCCCCTTCTTCCTCCAAATCTATGAAAATTACATCCAACGCTGCAAACGCGCCGGCGCCATGGACTTCGACGACCTGCTGTTCCGACTCTACGAGCTCCTCCAAAACCACCCGGAGGTCACCCGGAAATACCGCGACAAATTCAAATACCTGCTCGTGGACGAGTTCCAGGACACCAACCACCTGCAGTACGCCATCGTCAAAAAACTCATCAGCTACGAGGGCAGCCCCCGCAACATCTGCGCCGTCGGCGACGATGCCCAGAGCATCTATGGCTTCCGCGGCGCCACCATCCAGAATATCCTCGACTTCGAAAACGACTTCAAACCCCACGGCATCCGCATCTACAAACTGGAGGAAAACTACCGCTCCACCAACCATATCGTCCAGGCTGCCAACGAGGTAATCGCCTGCAACAAGCGACAAATCCAAAAGACCATCTTCTCCAGCAAGGGCGACGGACAACGCATCCGCGTCATCAAAGCCATGACAGATATCGAAGAGGGCAAGCGCGTGGCCGACCTCATCGTCGAACAAAAGAATCGCTTCCACCTCTCTAACGAGGACATCGCCATCCTCTACCGAACCAATGCCCAGTCCCGCGTCTTCGAGGAACACCTGCGCCGCTTCAACATCCCCTACCGCATCTTCGGCGGCATGTCCTTCTACCAGCGCAAAGAGGTCAAGGACCTGCTGGCCTACCTCCGCCTGGCCATCAACCCCAACGACGAGGAGGCCCTCCGCCGCACCATCAACTACCCGAAGCGCGGCATCGGCGACTCCTCTGTGGACAAGATCGGCGAACTGGCCAACCAGGCGGGTATCACCATGTGGGAGTCGCTCTCCCGTGTCAGCCTGTCAGGCAGGACGCAGCAAACCATCGGGGATTACGCCGCTCTGATCCGGGACTTCGGCCAGAAAGCCGCCAACGCCAACGCCCACCAGGCCGCTGAGTACATCGCCCGCCGCTCCGGCATCATGGATGAACTGAAAAAGGACACCACCGTGGAAGGCATCGGCAGGCTGGACAACATCACCGCCCTGCTCGACGGCATCAAGTCCTTCGTCGAGGACGACATCCTGGAGGCCAATGGCGCCGAGGCCATTGAGACAGCCCTCGACAAATCGCTGGCCCAGTGGCTGCAGCAAATCGCGCTGATGACGGACCAGGACGAGTCCAAGGATAGCAACGACACCGTCACGCTCATGTCCGTCCACTCGGCCAAAGGACTTGAATTCAAAAGCGTCTTCGTCGTGGGCCTGGAAGAGGAACTCTTCCCCTCCTTCATGAGCAAGGACTCGCCGGAAGACCTCGACGAGGAGCGCCGCTTGTTCTATGTTGCCATCACCCGGGCAGAAGAGCTGCTGACGCTCAGCTACGCCGGAAGCCGTTACCGCTACGGCCAACACCGGTCCAATGATCCCAGCCGCTTCCTCACCGAAATCAATTCCCAGCACCTGGACATGGCCTCCATTCCAGGTAGTTTCGCAAGCTCCTCAGCCTCCCGCTTCCGCGGAAGCGAGAGTGCACCGGCCGGAAGACCCGCTGCTGCTGCCTCCGGTGTGTCCGGCAATTTTGCAAAACCGCGCAGTGCCACCGCACCACCTTCCTTTATCGGCGACCCCAACAACTTCCAGGCCAGCCCGCCCGAAGCCATCCAGGCAGGCATGAAGGTCCTGCACCTGAAGTTCGGGGAGGGCAAGGTGCTGTCCGTGGAGGGCAGCGGGAAGGCACGCATGGCGACCATCTTCTTCCCCCATCTCGAGGTGGATAAGCAAAAGCGCATCATGCTCAATTTCGCCAAACTCCAGATTGTCGGATGAGCCACAAGGAGCTGATCCGGCAAGAGGCAGCGAGACTAGGCTTCTCGTTCACCGGCTTCGCCACCGCCCGCCCACTTGATGCGGAGGCCCGCCGCCTGGAGGAATGGCTGCAACTCGGCCACCACGGCAGGATGAAGTACATGGAGAATCACTTCGAACTGCGCACCGACCCAACCAAACTCGTCCCGGGTGCCAGGTCCCTCATCGTGCTGATGTTCAACTATTTCCCTGAAAAAAAACAAGCCGACCCCGAGGCCCCCGTCCTGGCAAGCTATGCCTACGGCCAGGATTACCACTTTGTGCTCAAGGACAAGCTGAAGTCGTTGCTGCGCTTCATCCGGGAAAACATCGGCGAGGTGAATGGCCGTTGCTTCACCGACTCCGCGCCAGTCATGGAAAGGGACTGGGCGCGCCTGGCCGGCCTTGGATGGACGGGCAAGAATACCTTGCTCATCCACCCCCGCGCCGGCAGCTATTTCTTTCTTTCGGAATTGATCCTGGACCTGGAACTGGAGCCGGACCATCCGATGCGCGACCACTGTGGCACCTGTCGCCGCTGCATCGAGGCCTGCCCCACAGCGGCCATCTCACCCCAGGGCTACCTGCTGGACGCCTCCAGGTGCATCAGTTACCTGACGATTGAGTTGAAGGATGAGATTCCGGAGGAGTTCCGGGGGCACATGGAGAACCGGGTGTTCGGCTGTGACATCTGCCAGGAGGTCTGTCCCTGGAACCGCTTTTCGAAGCCGCACCAGGAGCCGGCTTTCGAGCCACAGCCGGAGCTGCTAGGCATGACGAAAAGCGAATGGCAGGAAATCACGGAGGATGTGTTTGAACAGTTGTTCCGCAAGTCGGCCGTGAAGCGCACGGGCTACCAGGGCCTGAAGCGGAATCTGCGTTTCCTGGAGTCCTGAACAGGATTTTTTCAGCGCCCTGCCGCCAACACCATCCCACCGATGTGCTCGTTCAGATCCTCCGCCTCCAGCAATTGCTCCAGGTCAAGGTGGAAGCGGAATCGCCAATAGTGCTGCGGGATGCTGGGATCATTGATCTGCTCTGCAAAGGCATCTGCACGGCGTAGCCTCGCGTCCATGCCCACCAGGTCCTGGATGGGAAAGACTGCCCACATGCTCGGCGACACCAGGTGCTGCCGGTTGATGGCCTCTACAAGGGAAGTGCTGCACTCCGCGGGTGCCGGCTTGCCCGCGTCAAAGAAAAGCCTGAAAAAGCGCCGGGAACGCTCCGCATCGGCTTCCCACCAGCCGCGGATAGTCGGCATGTCGTGACAGGAGGGGCTGCAAACGGAGGCATAGGGGTAGCGGGCCGGATTGCCAAACTCCTCAAGCCCCTTGGGCATGCGCTGTATCTCCAGTGAGACGATGTTGAGGTCCTGCATCACCCCAGGCACGGAGGCGGGAATCATCCCAAGGTCTTCCCCGCAGATGAGCATGTTGGTGGCCTGCAGGAGGGCAGGCAGCTTCCATAGCGCCTGCTGCCGCCAGAATTCATCGTGCCTCCCGTAGTAGTAGACATTGTACAATTTGTCGAACACCTCCCGCTCATAAGTGCTCAGGTCGCGGTAGGAGCGAGTGGTGTTCAGTGTGATGCGCGGATTGAAAAACTTGCCCCCGCTGCCGGGCTCTTCTATCAGAAGCACTTCTCCCACCAGCTTCATGACCTGCTTTTCCAGGTCCTTGTATTTGGGCAGCTTCGCAAACAGACCGCGGATCTTCACCTGGTCGGAGGCCTTCTCCTTTAATTTGAAAACTCCAGGCCCTGTCTCTTCCAGGAACGTGTTGATGACGAACTCCGCAGCCGGACCGAACATCTCCTCCAGCATATGGAGGCGGATATAGGGCTGGGTGTAGCGCTCCAGATCTCCAAAAAGGCCGGCTTGCTGCAATTCCTCCCTGGAATAGGGCAGCCGCGGGTTGAAAAGCCCCAGGATGCCGCTGATCTGATGGATGGGAATTTCCCAGATCCTGAAGAAACCCAGGATGTGGTCAATGCGAAGGGCGTGGAAGTACTCGCTGAGCTTGGTCATGCGCTGCCTCCACCACTCGAAGCCGTCTTTCGACATCTCCTCCCAGTTGTAGGTAGGGAAGCCCCAGTTCTGGCCATCGTCGGCATAGGGATCCGGAGGGGCGCCGGCCTGGCCGTTCATGTTGTAAAGGTGGGGAGCCACCCAGGCGTCGCAGCTGTAGCGGTAGATGCCGATGGGCAGGTCACCCTTGAGCACCACGCCCTGCGCCTTGGCGTAATCAGAGGCTTCCAGCAGTTGCCGGTGGGCGTGGTATTGTATGAAGTAATGGAATGCCACTGCTTCGTAAGAGGGGCAGCCCGGTTCGCAGAGGTCCTGGATGACCTTTTGCGAGAACGAGCTGTATTTTTTCCATTGGGGGAACTGGACGGTGCCGTACTCGTCGCGCAGGTGGCAGAAGGCAGCGTAGGGCTTGAGCCAGTCGGCATTGCTGCGGATGAATTCCTGGGCCGCCGGATCCTTGAAAAACGCTTCCCGCTCCTGCTGGTAGAGCAGCTGGAGAAACTCGAACTTCGCCTGCAGCACCTGCTCGAAGTCAACTGTCTCGAGCTGGTTGAGGCGCTCGGTGTTTTGTTGCATCCTGGCCTCGGCCTTCTTGTCCCGCAGGCGGGCGATGGCCGGCAGGTGGATGTAGAGGGGGTGGAGCGCATAGACGGAGATGGCAGCGTAGGGGTAGCTGTCGGTCCAGGTCTTGGTGGCGATGGTGTCGTTGACCGGCAGCACCTGGATCATTTTCATCCTGATCTTGACGGACCAGTCTGTGAGCGCCTTGAGGTCGGCGAACTCGCCGATGCCCATGCCTTGTTGGCTTCGAAGCGAGAACACGGGCACTGCCACGCCGGCGCCGCGCCAGCGGTGAGAGCCCTGGCGGAAGTTCTCGTCAGTGCGCACCAGGGTGCAACCAGCAGCTTCGGGGAAATTAAAGTGTAGCTCGCGGTTGGGGCCTTCCTCCCAGGCGAGGATCTGGTTGGTGGCGGGGTCGCAGATGGCGAATTTGTAGGAAAGATGCAGGGTTTGCTCGGGGCAGTCTATTTCGGCTTGCC
>JBEAYO010000244.1:0-5716 GCA_041159285.1 Bacteroidota bacterium
TGACAATGCCATGGACAACCTCACTATCAAGGCAGGCCACATGGAGGTCAACTACGGCGATGCCCACTACCGCCGCAGCGACAACGGTGCCACCCTCTACAACCCCTTCGTGGAAAACTACATCCTCGATGCCTTCACCACTGAAATAGGCGCAGAAGTCATCTATCAGAAAGACGGCATTGTGGCAGTGGGTTCTCTAACAGGCGGCGAGATCAAAGGTGACGTCATAGCGCAGCCCACCCTGCCGGATGACGCACCGGACGACAGCAACAGGAAAAGCCCTTCGCTGATAGGCAAACTGGGCTACGACAAGCAATTGAATGACGACCTGCGCGTTCGCGTCACCGGCTCCGTTTACTACACTGCCAGCTCCACCAGGAACACCCTCTATGGTGGCGACAGAACCGGCTCCCGCTACTACCTCGTCATGGAAAATACTGATGCTAAAACTGACACCAAGTTCACCTCCGGCCGCTATAACCCGAACTTTACTGACAAGGTGACCTCCTACATGGGCAATGTGTTCCTGAAATACAAAGGCGTGGAATTCTTCGGCACCGTCGAAAGTGCCAATGGTCGCACCAATGCCGAAAAGGATATGCGCAACGCAATTCAAATCGCCGCCGACCTGATTCTCCGCTTCGGCAAAAACGAGAACTTCTTTGTCGCAGGCCGCTACAACACCATAACTGCCAACGTGCTGAATGCTGACGATGTTACCATCAACCGCATGGCTGGCTCAGCCGGCTGGTTCATCAACAACTACACGCTGGTAAAAGTGGAATACATGCAGCAGGAATACAAGGACTTTGCTGAAACAAGCATCCTTTACGGCGGCAAATTCAATGGTTTGATGGTTGAAGCAGCCATTGGTTTCTGAGATTAAAGACACAACGCATAGCATATCCCGAAACTGAAAGAGGCTCTTGTTCATCAAACCGGTGAATGGGAGCCTCTTTGATTAACCACAGCACCATGTTTCGCAACAGCACGATTTCATCCACTTGCTTTCCGGCATTGATCCTACTGGCAACAGCCTGCAGCCTCCATGCCCAACCTTCCGACCTCATGAGCAGGAAAAACCTGGAACGGACTTATCTCATTTCCCGCAACAGCAAGCTGACACTGGAGGGAAAGACGAATGTGAACATTTTCAGCTGCAACTGCACGGAGAGCTTTGCTCCCCAGGCCTTTTCTTTCAGGGAGGATGGCAATGAAACCACTGGTCTGGTCTTCCAGCGAACGGGCCTGAAACTTTCCGTAAAGAACCTGGACTGTGGCAATAAGCTGATGAACAAGGACTTGCAAAAGGCGCTCAACGCCGACAACCATCCCTATATCCAAATAGAATTGCTGAAAATCAAGGAGGACCAGTGCAAACGCCCTCAGGGCTATCAGGACTGGGTCAAAATAAAGGCACTTACAAGGCTCACCATCAACGGTCAGTGCAACGATTACTGGATTGACATCCTGGCCAGGAAAACCAGCAGCCACCACTTCCGCTTCATCGGCAGCAAGAAAATACAGATGACTCAATTCGGAGTCATCCCCCCCACCGCCATGATGGGCATGGTCAAGGTGGAGGATGAAATAAAGATAAAACTGGACCTGGAGGTCTCGCTGGACGAGGCAATTTAGCCCCCTCAGCTTGGATCCTACATGAAATACGCAGTTGACACTTTGACTCCTTCCATCTCGATCCCCTGAAAGCCGGCAACGGAAAGGGCCAGGGTGAATACCGCCTCCCCGTTATCAAACGTAAACAGGGAAAAACCCTTGCTTTTAAAAGGCAAAAGCCGTTCATCCATCACCTGCATCCTGTTCACCGGCTGGGAAAGGTCTATCCTGGTGGCATCTTCCACCACCCCGACACCAGTGCATTTCAACAGCGCCTCCTTCATGGTTTTCAAACGGAAATAGTCCCTGTGGTTGAAGATGCGGTCGCATTCTTGCTTTGAAAAATAATAGCCTGCCACTTCCCAGTACTCAAAGCGGGAATTAATCATCTCTATGTCAATGCCCACCTCCCGACCGGCAAAATCAACGGCAATGGCAACCACTTCTCCTGATTTCGACAGGCTGAAGGGCAGTTCGCTGCGATATCCCTTGAAATAGGGCTTTCCAAACTTCCCTTCCTCAATCAGCAGACCGGAGCCTGATGAGCCGAGCACATCCGCGGCGATTTTGCGAAGCATTCCCAAGGAGGAAAGATAAACCCTGCGATGGGAAGCAAAACGAAAGCGGGAGGCGCGGTGCAGTTCGGCCGGGGTCAATAGCCTGCCCAGTTCAAATACAACTTCGTTGGGCAGTCGCGACACATCAAAAACAAGCATCCGCACGCCCGGAACGCCAGGCTCCTTGTCAATATCAATGAGCTGAATGGCTTCTTCAGCGAAATGTTTCATGGCGAGTGTAAGGGTTGTTTATAGTAATTGTTTTGTTTGCTGGCAGGACTAATCTTTCCGTAACTGTTTAGAACCCCTGATACCGCTGGTCTCCTGGAAAGGGGGCGCCTGAGTGAGCCGCCGACCGCCCTTTCCGGAAAACAAGCAGCATCTGCAAGGGGTGCTAAACAGTTACATTTTTCCTGCGTCGATCATCTGTCGCAGCAACCTGTCAAAGCTGCGCAATTGAAAAATAAAAGGGAAACTTCGGGTTGGGTGTAAGGAAAAATCGAGGTGACGGCTGCTGTTGACTGCGCTGAGGAGCTGAGGTTTCGGTTTCAACGGCAGCTGAAGGGAAGAGGATTCACCAGGCGAATTGCGCCTTTCTTCCTGCCTATTCAAAATCAGTGCCTGACTTTTCAAAAAACATCCCCGAGCGCTATATTACTCATATTTTTTTAAAAACCGCAATAATTTTACGGGCCTGCCCAATGATGCCAGGAAAAGGTCTTGAAATCTTGTAAATAAGGGTATTCCCGCATGCCGTACAGGTATTTAGCGGTCAAATAAGCCATCGCCCACCAAGCCTTCCACCAATTGACGCGCGCCCTGCTTATTCAAATGCTGGTAGTCGCCAAACCCACCGGCAACCTGCACGGCCTTGGAGTAATCACGCACCGGCAAACCGGTGGCATCCTCCACCGCTTGTATGAAAGTGCGCAGATTCACGACCCTGCGGGCGAAAGCAGGAAAATAGGGATTCACGACCAACTCCACCCGCACTCCGGAACTGCGGACGTGCTCCACCAGGTCTGCCAACTGCTCAAGCCCCCGCTGATCGTATCTGATAGCAAAATCCTCCAGCGCAGCGGTGTCCGAAACCATGGAAGCAGCGATGACGCGGTCCAGCAGCCAATCGGTGTCGGGCTTGAAGCGATAGTACATGGCCCGCTGGAACACTTCACTGTTGTAACGGTACAAATGAAATATAGTCGCCACCTGATAATCCAAAGGAAAGCTGTCCCTGGCCAGAGAAGCCAGCCTGGCAGAGGCTGAGCGGTAACACTGAAATCCCGGAATCAGGCGGCTGTCCATGCGGCTGTCAAGCAAGGTGATGTCAAGCATCAGCACCCGCGGCGGACGATGCAGTTCCAGGTAGTCCCGGATCAGTGCATCCGCCAGGGCCAGGGGCATTCCATTGTAGCTCAAATTCATGGTGGTGGCCCCCGTGGCAGCCTCTATGTATGGCTGATAGAACATCAGCCCCCTGGAATTGCCAGCAAACAGCAGCTCGCAATCCTCATCGGCGCGATACATGCGGGAATACCTGAATTCGCTGGCCTCCACCGCCTTCGAGAAGACCAGGGATATTGCTCTGTCACCCAACAGAACCAATCCAAGCAGCAACAGTGTCCATCTGGCAATTTGCATAAGCGCTTTAGAGCATGTTTATAGACAAAAGAAATTAAAATTCATCGATTCTGCTTGCTTTCCGGAAAGGGCGCGGGGCTGCGACCCGCGCCCCAGAGGCTGTATCAAAGGACTTTCACCGCCTGCGGCGGCGAAAGAAAATAATGAATGAATGCCCATTTTTTTGATTTTGCTTCGCAAAATCAAAAAAATGGGCATTCATTCAAAATATTTCTTGGCGGCGTCAGCCGCCAAGGGTCTTTTGAGACAGCCTCTGGGGCAGTCGGCGGCGTGCTTAGGCGCGCTGCCTACCGCCCTTTCCGAGAGACAAAAAGCATCTGCAAGGGGTACTAAACAGTTACATTTTTATTAGTATTAAAGCCGACTATCTACAAGAGTAAGTTTAAAATTGAAAATAAATGAAGGCATTGCTTCCAAAGGTTCCCAGCAGCAGAATAGCCCAGCATATCGCCGCCAGGGCCGTTATTTGAAGCCAGGGCCGCCGCTGCAGCTGACTCCCCCACCCTATCCTCAAATCGCTGGCCTCAACGGCCAGCAAGGCGAAAATCAGCAGCATGCCCTTCAAGACCAAAAACTTGTTCATGACGCTGGCCACCTGGAATCCGCCCGACTTGAACATGCCGGAGAGAATCCCGGCTGCCGTCCCGAAGTCGGGGCTGCGAAACCAGATCCATGCCAGGGAGGTCAAACTGAAAACTGTCGCTATCTGCAAGCCTGTCAACAGCCCGGCCGGGAATGGAAGGCGACCCAGTGCCGGCTGCAGGAACCGCTGGCCCAGGCGCTGGATGATCAGGTAACATCCGTGCAGGAAGCCCCAAAAAACAAAGGTCCAGTTGGCGCCGTGCCACAACCCGCCCAGTAACATGGTCACCATCAGGTTTCGGAAGGTGTGATGCCGCTTGCCCCCCAGGGGAATGTATAAATAATCGCGCAGCCAGCCGGAAAGGGACCGGTGCCAGCGCGCCCAGAACTCGCTGAAGTCCCTGGAAAAATAGGGTGTCCTGAAGTTCTCCGGGAAATGGAAACCCAGCATCCTGGCAAAGCCGATGGCAATGTCGGAATATCCGCTGAAGTCGCAGTAAATCTGGAAGGCATAGAAAAATACGGCGATCCAGAGGTTTACAGCCGTGAAGCCAGCCGGGTTTTCCCAGCACTGGTCCACAAAGGGGGCCAGCGAGTCCGCCACCACCACCTTCTTGAAGAATCCCCACATGATGCGGTTCATCCCGGAGGCAAAGGCTGCCCACTGCCAACTGGCATCGCGGCTGAGCTGGGGCAGAAAATCCGCTGCCCTGACGATAGGGCCGGCCACCAGCTGGGGCCAGAATGCGACGAAGGTGGCATAGCGCACCACATCCTGCTCCGGCTCCAGCTCCCTGCGGTAGATGTCTATGGTGTAAGACATGCTCTGGAAGGTGTAAAAGGAAATGCCCACCGGCAAAATGATCTGTAGCGTATGGGGCGAGGGATTTAAACCGAGACTCGACAAGAGTACCTCCAGTGAATCTGCAAAAAAATTGAAGTATTTGAAAAAGCCAAGGATGCCGAGGTTGAGCACCACGCTTCCCCACAGGAGCTGCCTCCGCCTTTCGTCCGATGAAGCTGCCCCCAGCCACTTTCCCAGGGCGAAGTCAGCAAGGGTGGAGAATGCGATGAGCCCCAGGAAGCGCCAATCCCACCACCCGTAGAACAGGTAGCTTGCTCCCAGCATCCAATACAGGCGGCTTCTGCCCTTCATGGCGAAGTAAACCGGCACAAAGAGCAGTGCAAAAACAAGGAAGGTGAGGCTATTGAATATCATCTGTCGTCTGGCAATGAGGACTGGCACGCAACATGCCCTCCAGCCCGCTCAAACTCATCTTCCACACCCCAATCCTGTAAAATCAGGAATAAAAAAAACT
>JBEAYO010000245.1:0-5691 GCA_041159285.1 Bacteroidota bacterium
GTCTAAGTTTTCTTTTTTTAAACCAAATCCAGGGGCATTTTGTAATATTAAAGCGAGATTCGCCGTTTCATCTTACGGCAAAAGCTGCGATAGCTGCCGTGCCACAACATATAAACCTAAACTTCAACCGCCCATGAGGAGATTCCTCCCTGTTGTTTTGCTGACCCTGCTGTGCGGAAGCGCAGCGCAATCCCAAACGTCCATGATTTCGCCTGAAGGCCTGACAATGCTGGGGGAATATGAGGACTCCCTGGGATTCTTCGGCTTCCTGGTGATCAACGACTCCTCGGCGGAAAACCGCTTCGCCAGCTGTAAACTGCTCATCAAGACCCTGGTCAAGTCCCTGCAAGTAGAAAATTCCTTCCAATACCCCTTCGAGCAATTGCAAACCGTCTCCATCCTGTACCCGCCGGACAGCACCTTCCGGATTTTCACCTGGCAGCTGTACGTGGACGAGAACGACTACCGCTATTACGGCGCCATCCAGATGAACAGCCCCTCATTGAAGCTCTTCCCCCTGATTGACCGCTCCTTTGAGGTGGTTGACGAGGAGCAGGCCCAGCTCGGACCGGAAAAATGGTACGGCGCACTCTACTACAACCTGCGGCAGTTCGACCAGCCGGATGGACGGAAGTACTTGCTCTTTGGCTTTGACGGATACAGCTTCTTCAATAAGCGGAAACTTATTGACGTGCTGGGCTTTGAAGATGAAAAACCGCTGTTCGGACACCCCGTGTTCTTAGAAAAAAGTGAGGAATCCGGCACAGAAATCGTCCGAAACAGGATTGTAAAGGAATATTCTGCAGAAGCTTCCTTTAAAATGAATTACGAGGAAAGCCTTGAAATGATTATCTTTGACCACCTGACGTCCATGGGCGGCAGCTACAACCAGGGGGATGCCATGGTGCCCGACGGCACCTACGAGGGGTTTCAGCTGCGCGATGGCACCTGGCAGCATGTCAACACCATCTGGAACGAGGTGATGGAGGAAGCTCCGCGACCGGAACCCGTTTTCCAGGAGGGCCAGTCCAGGGACTTGTTCGGAAAAACACCCGTAAAAAAAGGAAACGACCAACCATGACCCACTACAACGCCCGACCTTATGTGCTGGCGGAAACCTCCTGGCAGGAGGTCCGGCAGTCGCACTACGAAGTCGCCATCCTACCCTGGGGCGCTACGGAAGCACACAACTTCCACCTGCCTTATGCCACCGACAACTATCAAAACGAGGCCCTCACGATGGAGGCGACCCGCCTGGCCTGGGAACGGGGTGCCAAGGTGCTCCTGCTGCCGGCCATTCCCTACGGGGTTCAAACCGGGCAGATGGACATACGCTTGTGCATGAACCTGCTGCCGAGCACGCAGTTAGCCATCCTGAAGGACATCTGCGATGTGCTGGTCAGGGCCGGGGTGAAGAAGCTGGTGATTTTCAACGGCCATGGGGGCAATGATTTCAAGGCCCTGGTTCGGGAGTTGTCCTTTCACTTCCCGCAGTTATTCGTCTGTGCCCTGAACTGGTTCAAGGTGGTCGACAAAAAGGGTTACTTCTCGCAGCTGGACGGAGACCATGCGGACGAGATGGAGACCAGCGCCATGTTGCACCTGCACCCCAGCCTGGTGCTGCCGCTGGAGGAGGCGGGAGATGGCAGGGACAAGAAGTGGCGCTTTGCAGCTATGCGCGAGGGCTGGGTGAGTGCGCAGCGGGAGTGGACGAGTGTCTCGGCTGATACTGGTGTTGGCAATCCTTACGAGGCCAGTGCTGAGAAGGGCAAGCGTTATTTGGATGCCGTCGTTGCCAGGGTGGCGGATTTCTTTGTATCGCTGGCGGAGACCCCGCGGGAGGAATTTTACCAGGAGGTTTGAATCAGGTGTTTTTTTGCTTTGGCTGCTGGTAGTATTCCGGCAGCGCGTGTCTTTTTTTGAGGCTCAGGCAATAGAAGTTGCAGTGGCTCTCTGCCGGGAGTTCCTCCAGGTTTTTCGGTGGTGCGTACAGGCTGGACGAGGCTGTGGGCTGATTGTCCAGGTTGATGCTGAGCCAGGCGCCGCCGATGGCGATGATGCAGGCTGCGGCGGCCCATTTCCATTTTTTGTGCAGGGGCACTACCCTGCCCTGCTGCTCGTGGACCTCGAGTTTTTGCTCCAGTTTTTGCCAAACTGCCTCGTTCGGCTGGATTTCTAAGGGATCCGCTTGAAAGTTCATTTCCGTTGACATTTCTTGATGTTATTTTCCTTTTGAATGGTGTTTTGAAGCAATTTTTATCCGAATTGCGGCCATCGTGCCTGAAGGCTCCCCCCCCCGTCACAGCTCCTCATTTTTTATCCCGAGCCTGGTCTTTACCAGCAGCTCCATTTTTTGTTTTGCCAGCACCAGCTGCGACTTGGAGGTATTGATGCTGATGCCCAGCACTTCGGCGATTTCCCTGTGCTTGAAGCCCTCCATCACATAGAGATTGAACACGGCGCGGTAGCCGGGCGGCATCTCATCCAGCAGCGAGAGGATTTCCACAGCCGACAAGCGGCTCAAAACCCGGTCATCGTCCGAACCGTCGCTGGCCTGGGGCATGCTCTCCGGAAACTGCAGCAGGTTGCGCTGGCGCAGGTGCATCAGGCATTCGTTCACCATGATGCGGCGCATCCAGCCTGCCAGGCTGCCCTCCCCGGTGTAGGAATCCAACCGGGTCAGTATTTTGAAAAAACCCTCGAGCAGGGCATCCTCAGCAGCTCCCAGGTCGCGAAGATAGCGCCTGCAAACGCCGAGCATGGCAGGGGCATAATGGTCATACAGCTGCTTTTGTGCCCTGCGGTCCATTCTCTTACAAGCCTCGATCAGCGCTTTTTCACTCAATGCCAGAAGGTTTTTGATTCAACGGTTCAGTTTTTTCCGCACCGGACGAACTGCTCGACTGTCTCTTTTCAAGATGCAGGAAGGCTCCGTTTTGGCGTGAACAAATAATTGATGCTCGTAGTTTCTGCCAATTCAGCAGATACGCATCTTTAAGACATCGTATATTTGCAGCAATTTACCGGATCCATTTCGACGGATCGAGTCTGTCTGTAAAGCCCAGGGCAAGGCGTTTTCTTGCGAAAGGATTTCTTCTCAAACCCTGGAGTTGTGTAAAAAGTCCTTGCGGCTGGTTCCGCCGTGGCTGCTAAGCTTCCGGAAAGGGCGCTCGGCGGGGCTGCGCCCCGCGCCCTTTTCCAAGTAGGGTGCCGAGCCCAGAGGGCGTTTTACATAACCCCGCTATTTTCGGGAAGACACCTCGCAAGCGGGGACTTTTTAGATAGACTCGACCCGTCAAAACAAGTTCAACAACAAAAGTAAGCTAAAATGACATCGGTTGACAGCCCGCAGGCAACACCCAGGGAACTAACCCTGACACAGCTGGCAGAAAAATACGGGACTCCCCTTTACGTGTACGACGCGGACATCATCAAACGGCAATATCACAGAATGTTGCAGGCCTTCCAGGTACCCAGCCTGCAAATCAACTACGCCTGCAAGGCCAATACGAACATCAACATCCTGAGGTTCATCCGCTCGCTGGGAGCCGGACTCGACGCCGTCTCTCCCCAGGAAGTGGAACTGGGAATACGTGCCGGCTTCCATCCCCGGCACATCATGTTCACCCCCAACTGCGTGGCGCTCGACGAGCTCCGGCATGCCCGCGACCTGGGCGTCCGCATCAACATTGACAGCATCTCCTTGCTCGAACAATTCGGCCATGAGTTTCAGGACACGCCCGTCGGCATCCGCATCAACCCCCACATCATGGCCGGCGGCAATACGAAAATCTCCACCGGGCATGTGGATTCCAAATTCGGCATCTCCATCCACCAGCTGCCCCATATCCTCAAGGTGGTGGACGCCACCGGCCTGCGCGTCGAAGGCCTGCACATGCACACCGGCTCCGACATCCTCGACGCCAGCGTCTTCCTCCTGGGCGCCGAAATCCTCATGAACGCAGCCAGCCATTTCCCACAGCTGGAATACATGGACTTCGGCAGCGGCTTCAAGGTGCCCTACCGCTCCAACGACGTGGAGACCGACATCGAAGAAGTGGGAGCCCGGATCTCCGAGCGCTTCCAGGAATTCTGCCGGGAACAGGGCCGGGAACTCAGCCTGATTTTCGAACCCGGCAAATTCCTCGTCAGCGAGGCAGGGAATTTCCTCGTGCGCGTCAACGTGGTCAAGCCAACCCCCTCCACCGTGTTTCTGGGCGTTGACTCGGGCCTGAACCACCTGATCCGCCCAATGCTGTACAATTCCTACCATCGCATAGAAAACATCAGCAACCCGGGTGGCAAGCCCCGTATCTACACCGTGGTGGGCAACATTTGCGAGACGGACACCTTCGGCAGCAACCGCAAGATCGCAGAGACCAGGGAAGGTGACATCCTGTGCATGTACAATGCCGGCGCCTACGGGTTCGCCATGGCTTCCAACTACAATTCCCGGTTCCGGCCGGCGGAGGTCCTCCTGCTCAATGGCCAGGACTTTCTGATCAGAAAACGGGAAACCCTGGAGGATATCCTGCGTAATCAAGTAGAGGTGGAGGCTGGTTTCTGAGTAGGCAGCTGTAAATCAATCAACTGGTAGGCTGTGGCTTATAAGACCTATGCCTGCTTGCAGGGAGCCTTTTCACAGTCGCCTTTGCGCGCCCGAAAAATTGTGCCTGCCAAGCCGGCAGAATTATTTACACCGCCTGCTGAAATCGCTATCTTCGCCACCGAAATTCAAATTCAATCAACCTGCTCATGACATCGAGAATCACTATCCTGACCCTGGCAAGCCTCCTTGTGCTGGCCACCGCTTGCAAGAACGACGAA
The DNA here is from genome assembly GCA_041159285.1 of Bacteroidota bacterium. Lineage (GTDB taxonomy): Bacteria > Bacteroidota > Bacteroidia > Chitinophagales > Saprospiraceae > UBA6168. The sequence continues at coordinate 4,828 of JBEAYO010000245.1, forward strand.
GAAGCCCGCGACCAGGCGGCTGAGTCAGTTTCGGCTGAGGTGGCGGCACTCAACGCGCCGCTGTCGAAGCCAATCGGCAAGCTGGCCCTGCCCGACGCTGAAAAAATACTGCTGGACAACAACCAGGAAATCCTGCTCCCGGAGAAGAACGACACCTCGCTCATCACGCTCTTCATCGTCCGCAATGCGGAAAGCCAGGAGGGAAAGACCTCCCTCTCCAATACCGGTCTGGCCCGCGCCGGATACCTGGCCAACATCATGGAGAAAATCACCCTGGACCAGGTCTTTGTGGACGGGAACGCCGCCATGCAAACCGGCTTGTTTTCCTCACAGGCCAACCAGGTGGACCTGAGCATTTACCAGGGTGAAAAGATCCAGGATTTCATCAGCCTGCTGTTGGGCAACTTCAAAGGCAAACGGGTGCTGGTCTCCACCACTCCCGGGAATCTTCCGGCCCTGCTCAACGCCCTGTCCGGGAAAATCGTGGAGGGCAAAATGCCTTCCGAGGAATACGACCACCTCTACGTGGTGAAGTTCCGCAAAGTCGGTGATGCTGAGATTTTTCATTTGATTTATTAAAATACATACATGTCGCTTTCAACCAGATACAACGCCAAAGACACGGAATCCAAATGGTACCAGCACTGGGAAAACCGGGGCTACTTCCACTCTGAGCCCGACGAGCGGGAACCCTTCACCATCGTCATCCCCCCGCCCAACGTCACCGGGGTGCTGCACATGGGACACATGCTCAACAACACCATCCAGGATGTGCTCATCCGCCATGCCCGCATGCAGGGTAAAAATGCCTGCTGGGTGCCGGGTACCGACCACGCCTCCATCGCCACAGAGGCCAAGGTGGTG
>JBEAYO010000246.1:0-5665 GCA_041159285.1 Bacteroidota bacterium
GGGAACCCCCCCCCCCCGCCCCCCCCCGGGGGGGGGGGTGTAGGCGCGCTGGAAGAAGCCCCGTGCCTTTCAGGATAAAGCGTCTCGCGAGAGGGCCTTTTGAGACAGCCTCCCCTTTGCGGGGCTGAACTTTGAAGGCTTTCTTTGGGCAATCCCGAAAAAATATTTGAGACAGTGTCGCAGTAACTTGCAATCAGCTGGTCTATAAAATGAATCACTCCATGTTAAAACGTCTTCTCGCATCGTCCCTCATGCTGTTTGGCCTGACGAACGCCTGGGCACAGCTGCCTGTGGCCGCCCAACTGCAAAAGGGAGGAAAAAATGCGGATCCCTCAAAGTCTTCCCTGGCCTGCCCGGGCCAATTCGCCGGCACCATTGCCTTTGGCAGCTTCTTCGGCCAGAGCAATGACATCAGCCCGGACACCTTGTACCTGTGCAAAAATGACTCTATCAGGATCGTCCACAATGGCGATGGGGAATTTAGCGGAGACCCGGATCCGACAACTCTTCCCGGCATTACCTATGGGTTTTTCGACTGCCCGCCCACCATCTCCGGGCCCAACCTCAGCAGCATCCTGACGGATCCCTGTCTGACGACCAACCCGCCGCCCTTCAATGGCATCTGGATTACAGCCGGCGGCAACCCCAACGGCAATATCACCTTCAGCAATACCGGCGCCCTGCAGAGTTTCTTCAATGGCGGCAATCCACTGATGCTCTGGTTCGCCCCCCTCACGATTGACGATTTTGCCACCAGCACCTTTGAAAACGACCTCATCACCGGCGAGTCGGGTCCCTGTGTTCACCTCAACACCGACGAGGCCTTCGCCGTGGTGTACCTCAATGAAATCAAAATCAACAACTTTGAGGTGACCTCCGGGGTCAGCGGCTGCGAGGGCCTGTTCCAGGTCTCCGGCGGCCTGCCGGAGTTTATGCCCTCCACTTATGATATCTCTATTTCACTGCTCAACGACCCCACTGTAAAAGCAACCATCACCAGCGGCCCGGCCTCCAACGGAGAAACCGTGGTCTTTCAGGTCCCTGTGCCCGGCCTCTACAGCATTGTCGTCGAAGACGGGAAAAGCTGCGGAGCCAGCTTACTGGCCAACCTGGGCGCCTGCGTCACCCTGACGCAAACGCTGCCGGACATTTTTGCCGTGCCGGGGGACAATATCTGCATCGACGTGGTCAATGAAAGTGGCTGGGATGACATCATCTCGATTCAATACGCACTGACCTGGGATGAAACGGTGCTGCAATATCAAAACGTCACCAATCTCACCCCCTTCATCCCCGGTTTCAACGTTGCCACCAGCTTCAACAGCGTGGGCGACAGCCTGCTTTTTTCCTGGTTCTCGCCCTCCGGCACCGGAGTAACGCTGGCGAACGGCATCGTGCTGTTTCAGGTTTGCTTCGATGTCATCGGCAACAATGGCGATTGCTCGGATGTCACCTTCGCAGCCGCTCCCATCATAGAGGTGGTGAATGAAAGCGGAGCCCAAATCGGCTTCAACGGGCAACCCGGCAGCGTCTGCGTGTCCAGCGGCGCTTTGATACTCAACACCACATCGCAAAACGCGAGTTGCCCCTCCAGCTTTAATGGCAGCATCACGGCCAACGTCAGCGGCGGGCAACCTCCTTACCAGATCAACTGGCAAAACAGCCTCGGCGGCCCCGTTGGCGGCCCCGGGGTCATCAATCTCAACGGAGGCTCGTTTACTGTCAGCAACCTCACGCCTGGTTCCTACTCTGTTTCTATCACGGATTCACAACAGCCGCCACTCGTCTCCACAGAAATAGTGCAAATCAGCGCCCCGCCCCAGCCTGCCATTCTGTTCAACAACACCCTGCCGGTTTGCAACGCAGGCTCCGGCACTATCGCCGTTAGCCTGCTTGTCAATGGCAACCCTGTGCCCAACCCCCAGCAAAACTATAACTTTAACTGGAGCAACGGTGCCAACTCCCCTGTCAATGCCAACGTGTTTTCAGGCAATTACGGCCTCACCGTTACGGAAATCAACTCCGGCTGCACCACCACCTCCAGCGTCTTCCTGCCCCAGCCTCCTCCCCTGGTGGCAAGCATCGTCCTGGACTCTGTCTCCTGCTCCGGAGCCAGCGACGGAACCGTGGGCGCCATTATCTCAGGAGGCACGCCAGCCTCTGGCGGAAACTACCTCATCTCCTGGCCCTCGCAAGGCCTGGTGGAACTGGACAATTCCTCGCTCATCAGCGGGCTGCAAAGTGGCATCTACCCCCTGGTCGTCACTGACAACAACGGCTGCTCCTTGCAGCAGACCATCAACCTGCCGGCCGTCAAAACAATCGCCGTCAATGCCGTGCTTAACAATGCCACCTGCTTCGGCAGCTGCAATGGCAACATTTTCGCCACCGCACTGACCAGTGGCGCCCCACCGGCCGTTCCCTACTCTTTCGTCTGGACCGGCTCCCCCAATCCGCCCGCTGGCGTTAACTCCCCGACCACCACCACCGTCAACAACCTCTGCGCCGGCACTTATACCCTGCAGGTTACCGACCAGCTGGGCTGCTTCATTGATACGACTTTCAACATCAGCACCCCTACCCCCCTCCAGGCCAGCGTGCTGAGCATTCAAAACGAATCCTGCCTCGGCGGCTTCGACGGCAGCGTCACGCTCTCCGTTTCTGGTGGCACTTACCCCTATGACTACCAATGGAATACATCAAATGCCGACTCGGTGGCCACCGGGCTTTCTGCCGGAAGCTATTCCGTCACCATCTCCGATGCGCTCGGCTGTACGGCCACGCTCAGCGCCAATGTTACTAAAATAGCAGGGCCCCTCATCACTGCCCTGCCCAACGACGTGCTGAGCTGCGCAAACAGCACAGACGGCGCGCTCTCTGTCTCGGCTGCCCCGGGCTCTGCCCCCATCGTGGCATATACCTGGTCCAACAACGCCTCAGGGGCTACCATCAGCGGGCTTTCAACAGGAACTTATACCGTGACCATCATAGACCAGGCCGGCTGCACCTCCTCGGCATCCGCCCAGGTTATTGCTCCCCTGCCCCTGGTCATTGACAGCCTCAGCCTGCAATCCCCGCAATGCCCCGGACAAGGCGGAGGCTCCATCATCGCCTTTGTCGCCGGCGGCACCAGCCCTTATCAGTTCCAGTGGTCCAACGGCATCAACGGCATCAACTTCAATGTCATCAGCAACCTGCAGGCCGGCACCTTCACCCTGACCGTGACGGATGCAAACAACTGCCAGCCCCTGACCCAGAATATCACACTTCCGGATCCCCCCGCCATCGTGGCGGTGTTCACCGGTGTTGACTCTGTCAGCTGCGCCAACAGCGGCGCTGACTGCGACGGTACGGCTACTGCCCTCGGTGGGTATTCCGACGGAAGCAGCGGCCTTTTCACTTTCACCTGGCAAAGCGGCGAATCCACTGCCAATGCTGGCAGCAGCAGCGCATCCAACCTCTGCGCCGGACCCCAGTCGCTCATCATCTCCGATGGCATCTGCTTCGTTGACACCACCGTGGTGGTGCCGGCACCGCCTCCCATCGTGCCAGGACAGCAAATCACCAACGTCAGCTGTAACGGGCTCTCCGACGGACAAATCACCCTCCAACCCACCGGGGGGACTCCGCCGTATAGCATCAACTGGGTGGGAGGGCCAACCGGCCCCACCATCTCCGGACTGGCGGCCGGGAATTACTCCGCCCTGATCACTGACGCCAAAAACTGCACCTTCACGCACACCGTTGCCGTCATACAACCCCAACCCTTCGAAGTGCTGCTGAACAGCGCCCTGACCTCAGACGTCAGCTGCCCGGGAGAGTCGGACGGCATCCTGTCCGTCGCCGTGCAAGGGGGCAACATCAACCTCGGCCCGGTCGTCTATCTATGGCAAAACGGCATCGCCCCGGTCAACTCGGCCACAGCCTCCGGCCTGATGCCGGGCACTTACACGGTGACCGTGGTGGACATCAAGGGTTGCTCCGACAGCCTGACCTACAGCATCCAACAGCCTGCACCCATTCAGTTCATACTGGGCGACATAGCCCCCATCCTCTGCTTCGGGGAAAATACCTTCATCACTGTTGATTCCATCTGGGGCGGAAACCCCTCCCCATACACCTTCTCCGTCAACAACGGACTCGACAAACTGCCAGGGGAATTCGTCCCCGTGCTGGCCGGCCCTCACCTCATCACCATCACCGATGCCCTCCTGGGCTGCACGGTTGACACCACCATCATCATCCAGCAGCCCCTGGAAATCAGCATCGAACTGCCGGATGTGGTCGAAATAGATCTCGGCGACTCGCTGACGACTCTGGACCCCGTCATCGTTTCCTCGTTGCCCATTGAGAGCTTTACCTGGGAACCGCCGGACCAACTCTCCTGTGCCGATTGCAAAAACCCCCGGGTGAGTCCCGTCAAAAACCAGCAATATACGCTGACCATCGTGGATGCGAATGGCTGCAGCGCCACAGCGACGGTATTGGTCGACGTGGACCGCAACCGGAACATCTACATCCCCAATGTTTTCTCCCCCAACGGAGATGGCATCAACGACAAGTTCAGGGTGTTCGCCGGCCTTGGCGTCTCGAGCATCAACTTCGTGCGCCTCTATGACCGCTGGGGCGGCAAGCTGTTCGAGGAGACAGACCTGCTCCCGGATCCGGATGGAACGCCGGGATGGGATGGCAACTTCCGCGGCGAGGAGATGAAACCGGGCGTGTACCTGTACCTGGTGGAAGTGGAATTCCAGGACGGGCAGGTGCTCCTGTACCGCGGCGACGTGACCCTGCTGCGGTAATCTACAGGGTCCTAACGACACATAGCAAACACTACATGGAACAAAACACCTCCGGAACAGAAGCCGCCGTCGTCCGGCTGTGCCTGCTGGACGCGCTGTCCAAGCTCCCCGGGCGGGAGCGGCAGCTGCTGCTTTTCCTTGGGGAAAAGCTCAGACAGGAACAAGCACTCGCCGGGGCCTCCATCAGGGTGCAGGCAGCGGAGCTGGAATTCCTCCTGGATTCAGCAACCCTGGAAAAACCGGGGCAATACTTTGAGCAAATCGAAGCACTGCTGTCAGGAACAGGCAGCAGGAAAATCACGCTTTCGCGGAGTTTTTCAGGTCCGGAACTTCCATCGCCACGCGGACACTTGTACTGGCTGGCTGGCATAGATCCCCATTGCAATGAGCACGGCATCTACTGCATCCAGTTTTTCCTGGCTCCCCTTGTCATTGACTTCCTCCGGGAATTGAGCGCTGCGCACTCGGCAGAGGACTGGCAGGATATGAGCAGGCTCAGCAACCAGGCGGCCATTCGGCTCTGTCAATTGTGCCTTTCTTTTCTCGAGGAACACAAACAGGATATTCTGCCAGTCAAACTGGATGCCCTCAAGGAGAAACTGGGCCTTGCCGGCAAGCACGGCGACTTCCGCAATTTCAGGCAAAAGGTCCTGGAGCCTGCCCGGGAAGAAATCAACGCCTGTACTAGCCTGAACATCGCATTCGACTACGTGCGCAGCGGCCGGCAAATCAACGATATCAGGATTTTCATCCACCGGAAAACCACCAATGATTCCCCTGGCCTGCCGCGCATGGCCGGAAAGAAAACCGGCGCAGCCTCCCGCCTGCCGGCAGCGTCGCCCAATGCTCAGGCACCACCACCC
>JBEAYO010000247.1:0-5649 GCA_041159285.1 Bacteroidota bacterium
CATGGCGCGGTGCTTCGCCCCGCGCCTTTTCAAAGAGAAGCACAGCACGCTGGCGACTTTTTACACAACCTCCAATATTAACTGTTTGATGTTGCGTAAGGTTGCGCGTGCTTTAAAAACGCGTGCAAAGATAGCAATCTGGGCGGGTATTTTGAAAATTGTTTGAGGGGGTTGGGCAGGATTGGCAGGATTAAAGGAGGGGCAGGCACCATAATTTTTACCTCATTAAGGGGATTGTTAAAGTCCAGGACATGCATCGAAAGGCAACAGGGGCTTTCATCCATCGGGATAGTATCGGCATGGCCTGCATGGGCCTGAAAACTGGCATGCGTCGAGGAGGCCTCAACATGTCCTATTGCGCAAAGGAGGCTCTTCCAAAGAGAGGATTTTTTAGTCACCTTCTGCTGGCGAAGACTTCGGAAGACTTGCGATAGCGGTAGGTATCTGGGGAAGCGGAACCAAGTTCCGCCTCCCCAATGCTACCCCTCATATGTTGGATGCTCCGGGAAGGGTCTTTTGAGGTTACGGAAGCAAGTTCCTATTCCCCTGGTGACCCGGAGCCTGTGAATGAGCGCTTGCCTCAGACCTTTGACCTGGTATTCCTGCCTCAGGCCGACAAGCAATTTTTCATGAAATGAAGATGTACCTAAAGCGCAACTTAATTTTTAGCCACTGAACAAAGATAAGACACTCTTTTCCCCCAATAGCTGCCAATGATTGATTGGCCGTTTTGAGTTAGCATTTGGCCGTTTTCATTGAGTAATTGACATTTCACGGACATAAATCAAGCAATACCCTCGTGCCTGCTGCCTGCCCGTTTTCATCCTCCAGATCTTCCACCTCCAGGGTGGCGGTGCGGAAGTATTGCCTGGAGAGCAGGGCAATCCGCTCCTGGCCAATCTGCATGCCATAGGATTTGGCATGCCGGAAGGATTTGCTCCTGAGGACCCTTGCCTTTTCTCTGCCAATACCATTGTCCTCAATGATGCACCGGATGCCGTCCGGAATGGAGACGAGGCTGATGACAAGCCTCCCGGGAGCATCACTTTTGTGCAACAGTCCGTGCCAGATGGCATTTTCAACAAAAGGCTGGAGAATGAGCGGTGGCAGGCGGAAGAACTGGACATCTATCTCTTCATCCACCGCTATGCGGTATTCAAACTTGTCACTGAAACGCATCTGCTCGATGTCCAGCATGAGCCGGATGGTTTCCAGTTCTTCCGACAAGGGCACGAGCTCCTGTTTGGTGCTTTCCAGCACTTTGCGGATCAGGAGGCTGAACTTATCGAGGTAATCCACCGTTTTTTCGCGCTCCCCCTTGATGAGATACCATTTCACGGAATTGAAGGCATTGAAGATGAAATGAGGGTTCATCTGTGACCGCAGGGCGGAAAGCTCGAGGCGGCTGAGTTGTCGCTCGAACTCGGCTTTCAGGGTCTGGGCCTTGCTTTGCTGGAGCTTGCGGTAGAAATAGAGCCAGAAGCCGGTTCCCAGAATCGCCGTCACTGCCAGCAGGCGGAACCAAAGGGTCTGCCAGAAGGCGGGTGTGATTTTCACCGGCAGGGTGATGACGTTGCTCTCTGTCCACTCACCGGCGGCATTGCTGGCCCGGAGTTGCAGCGTGTAAGACCCGGGAGGGATGTTGGCCAGAAAAATGCGTCGCTCGTCCCCGATATCCATCCAGCCATTGTGAAAACCTGTCAAGCGGTATTGGAAGGCAATATGGTCAATCGCCCAGAACCAGGGTGCGCTGAAGTCAACCTCAAAGGAGTTGTCGGGATATCGGAGATGAATTTCATGAGGGAAAGGGCGGACTACCTCCTTGTCCACGGAAGTTACGTAACTGTAGGCATTGATGTATGGTGGGGGAAAGCGGCGGTCCAATGCCAATGCCTCCGATCGGAATTTGAAGTAACCGTTCCCGGCACCAACCATGAATGCCTGATCTGGCAACCTGTCTAAGGTATTGGCTTGCGTCTGCAGCAAGCCATAGGCCCTGTTGAAGTACGAGACCCTGAAGTCCGAAGGGTTGATACTGAAAACACCTGTCGCCGAAAGGCCCCAAATCTTGCCTTTTTCATCGCTTTTAAGGGCGGCAGGCCTTGTGGACAGCTCCTCCTGCCCTGTACCTTTGAAAACCTGCAAAACCTGTGGGTGGGGTTGTTCCGGATACAGGTAAATCAGCCCGTCGCCGGCAGCACTGCCGACCCAGAGTCGGCCTTTTTGATCCAGTGCAAAGGCATTGAAATCAGCAAACTCAAAGGGCTTGTCCCTCTCCGAGTCCATGCCGTATCGGAAAAACGACCTGCCCGCGTCGTCAGAATAGCCGATTCCGCGGTCGCTGACAAACCAGACCCTGTTGTCGCCAGTCTCGATAAAATCTGCAAACTGCCGCCAGCCAATTTCCGACCCCGAAAACCTGTCGGAAAAAGCCCCGACGCGGTACTCCTGCCGCTTCAGGCTCTCCAGCACGAGCACCTCCCGGTTGGTGCCTACCCAGACCCGCTGTTGGCTGTCCATGAATCCCGAGATCATCCACTTGCCCTGCTGCATCAGGCTGTCGATTCCTTTGAAGAAAACAGGCCGGGCCCTCGGATCGCCCCAGCGGTAACGGTAAAAGCTTTTTTCACCCACCAGCCAGAAAGTTTGCTGCGCGTCGGCAAAGCAATCCCGAATGCCAAAATCGCCCTCCAGCAAGTCTATGGGGATCTTCACCGGCTGGCTGTCCGGCTTTTGTTTTATGAAAAAAAAGGGTTGGTCGGTCGTGAGGCAGGTCATGCCGTCTTTGGTAAATGCAGCATACCGTATGGCCGCTTCGACTTCCATTTTTTGAAGCTGCTGCTGATTGGGGTGGTACAGATACATGCCATCTGAACTTCTGGCTGTCATGGCAAAACTGCCGCCCCGGATTGGAATTATTTTCTGCATCTGGGCGCTCAAGCTCCAGAATCGCGCGGATTCATAAGGTGTTTTTTCGGTTCTCAGGGGAATCCGGAGTTTGAAGGAGTCATTTTCGGGATGATACGCCAGCAGGCCCTGCCGGGTTTGGATCCAGATCTCTCCATCCGGCCCCCGGGCAAGGGCCGGGGAGGTGGAAATGACAAATCGCTTGTTACGGTCAGTTGAAAATTGATGGTCCCAGCACATTTGCTCCGTGTTGAACACCAGGATGCCTTGCCCCCAGGTGGCGATGTATAGCATTCCATCCGCATGGAGGTAACTGCTGTGGGCGGAGAAGAATTTGAACGGCGTTTCATCATGCGGAAAAAAAAGGTGCCTTTTGCTGCCCACGTCAAACATGAGCAATCCTTCGGGACTGGTGATCCAAAGCCTGCCAGGATGTTGAGGGTCTTTCACGCAAGTGAGCAATTCATTGGCCCGAGGGTATTTTCCAGCATCGACAAATCGGGTCGGAAGGAAATGCTGGAATGTCTTTTTTGTCTTGTGGTATAACACAAAGCCGTTGCTTTCCGGCTGCAGGTAAACAAAACTGTCAGCTTCCACGACAATATCTATCGTGTTGGAAGGCAGTGCATCCCTTGTGCCGGGTTTACCCACATAATGGTTAAAGGCCAGCGTGCGGGAGTCGAAAACGCCAAAGCCGTTGTTGAAAATGCTGCAGTAGATCTTGTCCTCCTGGTCAATGGCGATTGCGAAGATGTTGCGGATATAGATGCTGTCCTTTCCCGAGATGAGCGGGAAGCGCCTGAACTCCTTCCCGTCAAAGCGGTAGAGCCCCTGAGCAGTCCCCAGCCACAGGTAGCCTTTTGAATCCGTGGCGATATCCGAGATTTTATCCACGGGCAGCCCGTTTTCTTTGGAGATGTGCTCGATGAAATCGTGCTGTCCCAGACAAGGCGGGAGACCCAGCACCAGCAGGCCCATGAAGAAGGTCAGACAGGAGAGGCAGTGTTTCATAGCAATTTGAACAAGTCGTCTTTCCTGCCTCGGGAGATTTTGACTTCCTGTCCGTCGGACATGACCACCCATCCGCCGTCTGTTTTTTTATACTCGTTGATTTCTGCCAAATTGACCAGGTAGGAGGCATGAATGCGCGCAAAGCGATACTCGGCCAGGAGCTCTTCGAAGTATAGGAGGGTTTTAGAGGCCGTGATGATGCGGCCGTCATTCAGGTGGATGTGGGAGTAATTGCTGTCTGAGCGGATGTAAACGATGCTGTCGATTTCAAGAAAAAGAATCGAATCGTGGGAAGGCACGGCGATTTTTTTTTGAACGAATGGCTTGAGGTGTTGCAACAACATTTGCAGGGATGCCTCTTGAGAACTGCTGTTTTTTGCCTTGCGTTGCTTGAATTTTTCGACGGCGAGGATCAGCTCGTCCTTCGCTATGGGCTTCAACAGGTAGTCCAATACATTCATTTTGAGAGCCTTGAGCGCATATTCCCCATAGGCGGTGGTGAAAACCACTTCAAAATTGATTTGTGGGAGCTGCTGCAGCAGGTCCAGGCCGTTGAGGAAGGGCATTTCGATGTCGAGGAAGACGAGGTCGGGTTGGTGTTGTTGGATGGAGGCCAGCCCTTCTGCGGCAGAATTGCAGCATGCCATCACCTTGATGTCCGGGCAATAGGTTTCCAGCTGCCAGTTGAGCAGGTCCAGGCAGTGCTGTTCATCATCGATTATAACGGCGGAATAAAATGGTTTCTTAGGCATTGCTCGCGTTTGTTTTGTGGTAAATGTAGGAATTATTCACCGTAAAATGAGGCGTTTGGTTGGATTTTTCAATGCTGCCGGGGTTTGAAAAGGATTAAACGGAATTAAAGGATTTGCAGAATGGCGGGGCTGGGAACTTGCACCAAGATTCACTTGATTGGGGGGATTTCCAGGATTTAAGGCAAGCGATATGTTTGATAGAAACAACAGTTCCTATCCCTAAAATCCTGCAAATCCTATAATCGGTTTAATCCTGTTCAAAATCAGCCAGGCCTACTCCCCATAGTATTCCACAAAGATATTCTCCGTTTCATACAGCCTGATACAGTGGAGGCGGCAGCCGGTGAGGTGAGGCTCGAGTTGCTGCCAGAATAAGATGGCGAGGTTTTCAGTGCTGGGCTGCATGCCGGCGGGAATGAAATCGACATCCAGGTTGAGGTTGGAATGGTCAACTTTTTCGATGATCTGCTGCTTGATGAGGTCGCTCAGCTTTTTTACGTCCATGACGAAGCCCGTCTGAGGGTCGGGGTGGCCCTTGACAGTCACGAACAGGTCATAGTTGTGGCCGTGCCAGTTCTTGTTCGCACACTTGCCGAACACCTCCAGGTTTTTTTCTTCACTCCAGCTCTCTACCCAGAGCTTGTGTGCGGCATTAAACCTTTCTCTTCTCGTCAGATAAACCATTTTGCTGATGCAATGACTGCTGTTAGGCAGTTCTTTTTTAAAATTATCCGGCCGCCGGGCAGTGTTGTCACCAGCCCTGGCGACTAAATGCAAGGCCCTGGCATCGGGATGGCAATCTCTCGCTTGCCTCCCGGAGAGCGCAGCGCAGTCTGTTTTTGGGTTGCAAAAGTAAGAAATTCGGAAATCTTTCGAAAGGGGCGGGGCGAAAAGTCGCCAGTGGAGCAACGCTGGAAAAAGGAAAGAGCGAAGGGCAGGCCTGTGGCCCGCCCTTCGCTCTTTTCTTTAAGGCTGTCTC
>JBEAYO010000248.1:0-5642 GCA_041159285.1 Bacteroidota bacterium
GGCAATGCCGCCCACCACCGGCAGGAAAATAGTCACCAGCGCCAGGTTCGACATCACCTCCGTCAACAAGATCGAAATGGCCGCCAAGCCCAGGATGAATACCATCTCGGCCTGCTCCAGCCCCGCGAACTGCTGTCCCACCAGCTGGATCACTCCCGTGCGCGCCAGCGCATCGGCCAGGCTCAACCCGCCGCCGAACAGCAACAGAATGCCCCAGGGCAAACGCTCGGTGTCCTGCCAATTCAACAAGTGGCCGCCGTCACCCGCTGGCACCAAAAACAGGGAAATCGCCGCCAGCAGGGCCACCATCTCATCCGACACCTGAAACCAGGGATTGGCCTTGTTGATCAGGGCACCGAATATCCACAGCAGCGCCGTAACGACAAAGACCCCCAGCACCCGCCGCTCCCCCTTGCCCGGCGTCCCGAGTTTCTCCAACTCCTCGCCCAGCAACTCCTGCGCCCCCTGAAAACGCCCCAGTCCGTTCGGAAACAGCACTTTCACCATCAAAAAATAAGCGAGCAAAAGCAGGACAGCTGAAAACGGCAGGGCCACAAACATCCAGTCCGCAAAACTGACCTCCACCCCATAGCTCTCCTTGAGTATCCCCTTGAACACCACGTTGGGCGGAGTGCCCACCAGGGTGGCTATGCCCCCGATGCTGGAGGCGTAGGAAATGCCCAGCATCAGGCTGAGGGAAAAATTCCTGCCTCCCTGGCTTCCGGCATGGCTGCCCCGGTGGACCAGCAGCGCGATGACACTCAGCGCAATCGGCAGCATCATCAGCGTGGTGGCTGTATTGCTGATCCACATGCTGATGAAGGCGCTCGCCAGCATGAAGCCCAGGATGATCCCGTTGGCATTGGTGCCGGTCAGGCGGACAATCCCCAGCGCGATGCGCCGGTGCAACTGCCATTTCTCCATGGCCAGGGCAATCATGAAGCCGCCAAAGAAAAGATAGACGATCGGATTGGCATACGGCGCCGCCGCCGTCTTCATGTCGCCCACCCCCAGCATCGGCAGCAAGGCCATGGGCAGCAGTGCCGTCACCGGCAATGGCACGACCTCCGTCAGCCACCAGCCCAACATCAGCACCGCCAGGGCCAGCACCTTCCATGCCTCTGCCGACAAGCCGCCGGCATCCTGCATCAACAGCAGGACCAGCGCGGCAGCAGGTGATCCCCAAAGCCCTATTTTCTTGGCTAATTCCATGTCGTTATTGCTGGACGCTGCCAACGGCTGCTGCTTCCTTCCTCATTTGAATCCGCGAAACCACGTGGACCCCTACTTTCTTTCCCTGCTCCATGCCGTAGAAACAAGCCGGGCGATAGTGTATCCCGCCATACATGCGGCTGACGCCGGCTTCCTCAGCGGCCTGGGCGAAGGATTCGAAATTGCGCATGGGAAGGCCGAATTCCACTTCCACCGAGTCGGTGTAGGAAAAATTGTCGCCGAAAATGCTCGTCAGCCCGGTAGCTGCCGAGGAGGAGATGACGCTGTGGCCGCTGGTGTATTCCGGGAAGGGAGGGGTCTGCAGGATCGGCAGCCATTCCGGGTCGATGTAGGTGTTGATCACAGTCTCGGGGCGGATCAGTTCGCTGCGGAACTTCTCGTCCCAGCATGAAATAAACCCATCCACCAGGCACAGCGACGTCATGACATAAGCCTGGGAGGACTTCATGATGTCGGCCTTGTCCTTCAGGCAGGCAATGCGGGCGATGCCCATCCAGTGGCCGCCGGGCGTTATTTTCTTTGTGGCAAACATGACGTGTCCCTTGTGGTGGGAAACATAGGGGTTGCAATCCCAGAATTTTGCAATCTCCAGGCGGCGCGCCTTTTCCGCTTCATCCACGTTCATGATGTTGTAGATCTCCAGGGCCTCCTTGTAAAACTGGCCGTTTTTATCCGTCATGTTGAACGGCGTGGGGGGAGGCGGTGCGAACTGGGAGGCGGAATCCAGGACGAAGGGGCGGATCTTGTTCCAGTGCGGCTCCACGGCGTCCATATAGTCTGGTGGCGTGGGTTTCCAGCGGGCGGCTACGTCGTTGACCGTGTACTTTGGGAAGGTCCGCGTTTGCTTGTAATTGTCGCTGCCGGACCAGGCGAGGATGTGCTTCCCCACGGCCTCGCCATGTGCCAGGGAGCGTTCGTAAACGTCCTTGGGCATTTTGATGGCCTGGAAATCAGCCAGCATGGCAGCCTCGTACTCCGCGATTTTTTCCTCTGAGAAAATCAGGGCCTTGCCGACCACCAGCATGGCCTTGGCTCCGGCCAGGGGGTAGCAGTACTCCTTGCCGGGCTCCGGCTGGGGGACGTTCTCCAGTCCGTTGAGCTGGCCTGCCAGCGACTGGTAGTCGGGATAGCCGGGCACCATGGCTTCATAGGCCGCGACATTGGAATAGACGTAGATGCGGCTGGCCACGGGCGGAGAGAAGATGTCATGGACGATGACATCGGTGATTTTTTTAAGTGAATTGTGCAAAAAGTCTGGTTTTGCGGCCTCCGGCTGCCAGTTGGGGTTGACGTTCTCGCAGCCCGTGGTGAGCAGGAGGGCCGGCAGGAGCAAAATTCCAAGTCTGAGTAGTGATTTCATGTCAGTGATTTTTTTTGAGCCTGTTCAAAATTGATTCGAGCTAAAAATGGGTAATCGCAAGGGATTTATGGAGGAATTTGCCGGGACAAACGACTGAATAAATCCGAAGCGAGCGTCTAAAATATTGGTTTTCAGGAGGAAGAAATTTTAATACAGTCTTGATGGCACACGTTTTGGCATGCTGCAGGCAGCCGGGAGTTGGTCTTGCATGGGCAGGGTCAACATTTATTCGGGCTCGGGACCCGGCCACTTGCCGAATCAAAATTTATTTGCCGGGTCAAATTTAAGAAGGGATTGTGACAATAGAAATGATTTATGTCAAGGAGCCGGCGATGTGGTGCCAACAAATGTCACGACGAAGTAACTGACAGCCGAAAGAAAAGGGCATGCAGCTGACGCCGGCGGCTGTGCTGGACGGAGGTTTGCCACAGGCCGGGCGATACAAAAAAAGGGCGCAGGGCTGCAATTAAAACAGCCCCGCGCCCTTTTCAGCGCTGGAAGGAAATGAAAC
This sequence comes from Bacteroidota bacterium, assembly GCA_041159285.1. Taxonomy (GTDB): domain Bacteria; phylum Bacteroidota; class Bacteroidia; order Chitinophagales; family Saprospiraceae; genus UBA6168. The sequence goes on from JBEAYO010000248.1 coordinate 3,105, forward strand.
GCCGATTACTTCCCCTTCACCTCTTCGAACTCCACATCCGTGACGTCCTCCGAATTGTTGGCATCCCCGGGACCAGAAGTGGCGCCCTCCCCATCAGGCTGGGCCTGCTGCTGCGTCGCCTGGTACATTTCCTGGCTGGCAGCCTGCCAGGCCGCGTTCAGGTTGTTCGTAGCCGCGTCGATGCCAGACAGGTCGCCCGCCTTGTGGGCATCCTTCAGTCCGTTCAGGGCCGTTTCGATGGCGTTGCGCTTGTCCGCCGGGATTTTATCGCCGTAATCCTTCAGCTGCTTCTCCGTTTGGAAGATCATGGAGTCTGCCGCATTCAGCTTTTCGATGCGCTCGCGCTCCTGACGGTCCGTATCCGCATTGGCCTTCGCCTCGTTCTTCATGCGTTCGATCTCCTCCTTGCTGAGGCCTGTGCTGGCCTCGATGCGGATATTCTGTTTCTTGCCCGTGCCCTTGTCCATGGCCGACACATTGAGGATGCCGTTGGCATCGATGTCGAAGGCCACTTCCACCTGCGGCACGCCGCGGGGAGCCGGCGGGATGCCGTCGAGGATGAACCTTCCCACGGTGCGGTTGTCGCGGGCCATCGGGCGCTCGCCCTGGAGCACATGGATTTCCACGCTGGGCTGGTTGTCGGCAGCCGTGGAGTAGATCTTGGACTTCTTGGACGGTATGGTGGTATTGGCCTCGATGACCACGTCGAAGACGCCGCCCATGGTTTCAATACCCAGGGAGAGCGGCGTGACGTCGAGCAGCAGCACGTCCTTGGTTTCGCCGGTGAGCACGCCACCCTGGATGGAGGCGCCGATGGCCACCACCTCGTCGGGGTTCACGCCCTTGTTGGGTTTCTTGCCGAAGAACTCCTCCACCACCTGCTGGATGCGGGGGATGCGGGTGGAACCACCCACGAGGATCACCTCATCGATGTCAGCGGCCGACATGCCGGCGTCCTTGATGGCCTGGCGGCAGGGCTCGATGGTGCGGCGGACCAGGTCGTCGGTCAGCTGCTCGAACTTGGAGCGGCTCAGCTTCATGACCAGGTGCTTGGGCACCCCTTCGATGGCCGTGATGTAGGGCAGGTTGATCTCCGTCTCGGAGGAGGAGGACAACTCGATCTTGGCCTTCTCGGCAGCGTCCTTGAGGCGCTGGAGCGCCATGGGGTCCTTGCGAAGGTCAACGTTCTCCTGGCTGCGGAACTCATCCGCCATCCAGTTGATGATTTTGCGGTCGAAGTCATCTCCGCCCAAGTGGGTATCGCCGTTGGTGGATTTCACCTCGAAGACGCCTTCGCCCAGTTCGAGGATGGAGACGTCGAAGGTACCGCCACCGAGGTCATAGACAGCGATGGTCATATCCTTGTGGCGCTTGTCCAGGCCGTAGGCCAGCGCTGCGGCCGTCGGTTCGTTGATGATGCGGCGGACCTTGAGGCCGGCGATTTCACCAGCTTCCTTGGTGGCCTGGCGCTGGGAGTCGTTGAAGTAGGCGGGCACCGTGATCACTGCCTCTGCGACTTCATGTCCCAGGAAGTCCTCTGCGGTCTTCTTCATCTTCTGGAGGACCATGGCGGAGATTTCCTGAGGCGTGTAGAGGCGGCCGTCGATGTCCACCCTGACTGTGTCGTTATCACCTTTGACCACCTTATAGGTAGTGTGTTCCAGTTCGCGGGAGCTTTCGGAGAAGCGTTGTCCCATGAAGCGCTTGATGGAGGAGACCGTGCGGGCCGGGTTCGTGATGGCCTGGCGTTTGGCGGGGTCTCCGACTTTGCGCTCTCCAGAGTCGAGGAAGGCGACAATGGAGGGGGTGGTTCTTCTTCCCTCGTCGTTGGCGATGACAACGGGTTCGTTGCCTTCCATGACGGACACACAGGAGTTGGTGGTTCCTAAGTCAATTCCAATTATCTTGCTCATATACTTTGTTTTTGAAGTTTTTCATTAAAAGTTCTCCTGTGGCACATCAATGAATGTGCCACCAGGCCTGGCCTGACTTTTTGTTAGTTTTTTCTTGATTTTTGTAAAATTATGGCAGGAAGGCGGCCCTTGCCGGCTGACAAAAAGGCAGAAATGGCTGGCAAGTGGAGGCAGTGCTCCCTCAGCCGGCCGCGAAACGCTCCAGCAATTGTCTGACCGCTTCGGAGGGGGACAGCTCTGCCGACACCACCGCGGCCTCCATGGCTTGCATAGCCTCGCGGGCGCCAGGGCGGTGGTAGAACAAATCCAGGAGGGATTTCTCCAGCAACTCCCGCAGCCAGCGGCGCGACTGCACGCGGCGGTTTTGATAAAACCAGCCGCTGGACTGTGCCTGCCCGGCAAATTGCACGATGTGCTGCCAGATTTGCGGCATGCCCTCACCCGTCAGCGCAGAGCAGGTGCAGGCCTGTGGCACCCAGCCCCCCGGCTTGGGAGGAAACAGGTGCAGCGCGCGGTCATAGGCCTGCATGGCCTGGACAGCTGCCTCCAGGCGGTCGCCATCGGCCTTGTTGATGAGCACCAGATCGGCAATTTCCACAATGCCGCGCTTGATGCCCTGCAATTC
>JBEAYO010000249.1:0-5640 GCA_041159285.1 Bacteroidota bacterium
TCCCTTGCAGACACTGCTTGCATCCCGGAAAGGGCGGTCGGCGGCGCACCTAAGCGCGCCGCCGGCCGCCCTAAAAAAACCTTCCCCTCGCCCGTTGGCCGAGGGGAAGGTTTTTTAGGGCGCGGAGCTGCGCCCAGCGCCCTTTTCGCGATATGTGTTGGCGGCCAGCACAACTTTCAAGCGGCGCCAAAGAAAAAAGCCCCTCGCCAGTGATGGCGAAGGGCTTTTCAAGAACCGCTCAAGGTATTGTGGCCAAAAAGTTGGCGCAGAAAATCCCCTGAGGTAGAATTATTTCACTACTCTTTCGATTCACCTTCTTTTTCCTGCTCGGAGATTTGCTCCTTCAGCTGGCTGAAGACATCCAGATCGCCCAGCGTGGAACGCTCGATCGTCGTCTGCTGCTTCTTCACCATCTGGGTCGTCTCCTCACGCTCCTTGTCTTTCTCCTTCTTCACATGGTCATCCGCTTCGCGGCGGATGTCATCCAGGTAGCGAGTGTGAGAAACCAGCAGGCGCTTGTCGTCGCGGTTGAACTCAATCACCTTGAAGATCAGTACTTCATTCACCTCAGCGTTGGTGTTGTCCTCCTTCTTCAGGTGCTTGATGGGAGCAAAAGCCTCCAGGCCGTGCGGCAACTGCACGATGGCGCCGCGGTCGTCGCGGCGGATCACTGTGCCCTCGTGGTAGGATCCTACCGGGAATACACCTTCGAAAGTGTCCCATGGATTCTCCTCCACCTGCTTGTGGCCCAGGGAGAGCTTGCGGTTGTCCTTGTCAACTTCAAGGATGACCGCGTCGATTTCCTCACCCACCTTGGTAAATTCAGAGGGGTGGGAGTAGCGCTTCGTCCAGGAGAGGTCGGAGATGTGGATCATGCCGCCGATGCCGTCCTCCAGTTCAATGAAGACGCCGTATTGGGTCAGGTTCTTCACCTTCACCCTGTGGCGGCTGCCGATTGGATAGCGCTTTTCAATTTCCTCCCAGGGATCCTGGGTAAGTTGTTTGATGCTGAGTGACATCTTGCGCTCCTCGCGGTCGATGGTGACCACCTTGGCCTCCAGTTCAGCGCCCATCTTAAAGAAGTCCTTGGCGTTGATCTGCTGGTTGCCCCAGGAGACTTCGGATACGTGAATGAGGCCTTCCACACCGGGCATCACCTCGAGGAATGCACCGTAGTCTTCCACATTCACCACCTTGCCCTTCACCACGTCGCCTTCCTTGATTTTTTCGCCCAGCACTTCCCACGGATGGGGCTGCAGTTGCTTCAGGCCAAGAGAAATGCGCTTCTTGTTCTCGTCGAAATCCAGCACCACCACGTTGATTTTCTGGTTGATGGAAAGGACTTCGCTGGGGTGGTTGATGCGGCCCCAGGAGATGTCGGTGATGTAGAGCAGGCCGTCCACGCCGCCGAGGTCGAGGAACGCACCGAAATCGGTAATATTCTTGACCAGCCCCTCGAGCACCTGGCCTTTCTCCAGCTTGGCGATGATGGCATCGCGCTGCTCGGCGAGGTCGCTCTCGATGAGTGCCTTGTGGGAAACGACGGCGTTTTTGATTTGCTCGTTGATTTTCACCACCTTGAACTCCATCTGCTTGCCCACGAATTGATCGTAGTCGAGGATCGGCTTGATGTCGATCTGGGAGCCGGGGAGGAAAGTCTCCAGGCCACTGCAGTCGACGATGAGACCGCCCTTGGTCTTGCTGATGATGGTGCCTTTGATGACGGTGCCGTTCTCGTAGGAGTCCTTGATGGCCTCCCAGGAGCGCAGGAGCTTGGCCTTGCGGCGGGAAAGCACCAGCTGGCCCTTTTCGTCTTCCTGCTTTTCAACGTAAACATCCACCCTGTCGCCGATCTTGAGGTCCGGCATGTCGCGGAAGTCGTTGAGGGAAACGATGCCGTCAGACTTGTAGCTGAGGTCGAGCACCACATCGCCATTGTTGATAGCGGTGACGGTGCCGGTGACGATTTCGTTTTCCAGCAGGGCCGTTAGCGTATTGTCGTAACGCGCTGTGAACTGCTCGCGGTCCTGGGCACTGTAAGCTTGTCCGTGCTTGTTGGTAATGTCCCAGTTGAAGTCGGTTTGCGGGCCGGAATGGGCCAGCAGTTCGGCGATGGGTACTACTTCTGCCTCCACTTCCTCTTCCTCTTGTACGGATTTGATCAGCGGCAGGTCCTCATCGTCCGGATCATCGTAGATTACTTCCTCCGGTTCCGGATCGTCGGCAAAGGTTTCATCCACGGGGGCATCGTAGGATTCCTCTTCGGTGTTTTCGGTTTCCTCGATTTCTTCGTTGTTTTTTTCTTCTTCCAGCATTGATAGAATGCATTTAAAGCGTTAAACAATAGATTTCCTGCCACAGTGGGGACAAGTCGGCTGTCATCAACCGACAGATGGCGACCAGCGTGCCCGGAAACCGGGTTCATGCTGCCTGGAGAATAGATTTCTTCAAGAACCTCGGTTCAGAAGAGATGCATTTTCCGAAAGGCGGCGCAAATGTAAGGTTATATTGCGGGTAATCAAAGCAGCTTTGTGATTTTTATAGGTCTGCGATGGCATTTGTGCTTAAACTTCCGCAGGAGAAACTAAGTCTGAATTTATATCGTTAAATTAGCAGAACAGAAAGCAGGCGCTGGCATTGCCCAGGTCGACCCGACACCCAGCAACTTCATCATGCCCTCTTAACCAAACCTTGCATTTTGCCATGAAATTCATTTTCATACTACCACTCCTGGCATTCTGGCAACCCCTCCTTGCCCAGCAACTGGCCGACGCGCCGGGAGACAACATCATCCCCAACCCCAGCTTCGAACTGTATGCCTCACCCCCCATCGGCTGGTTCTACAAGGGCGAACACTACACCGCGGTCATGAAGTACTGGTCCTCCGCTACCAATGCCTCCCCGGACGTCTTCGGCCTCCGCGTCCGCATCCCCGACCAATGGGCAGAAAAAGGCTTCGGCCTCCAAATACCCCGAACCGGCCACTCCATGTCCGGCATCACCACCTACGGCTGCCACCAGGGAAAACCCCACTGCCGCGAATACATCCAAATTCAAATGAGCGAACCCCTCGTGGAAGGCCAGGCCTATGAGGCGGAAATGTGGGTGAGTCACCTGCCCCTCTCCATGCGCATCAACAAAATAGGCTTCTATTTTTCCGAGGATAAAGTGGAGGAAATCGGCGACGGCTTGCTTAATTTTGCTCCCCAGGTCGCCGCCGAAGAGGTGCTCGACGGAAAAAACCACAAGTGGATGAAAGTCGCCGGCCGCTTTACCGCCCAGTCGCCGGCCGAATACCTCCTCATCGGCAACTTTTTTGCCGACAGCCTGACCAGCATGGAAGAAGGGGGCAAGAACGGCCTCCCCTACGCCTACTACTATATCGACGACGTCTCCGTCAGGAAAATACCGCCCATCTGGCCGGTGCCCGTGCTGGATGACGATTTGTCAAAGGTCAAACTCGAAGTGGGCACCACCGTCGCCCTCAAAGACATCTACTTCGAACACGACCGCTGGGAACTAATGCCACGCTCCTATGTGGAACTCAAAAAACTGGTCAAGCTCATGCAAGACCACCACGACCTGTCCATCGAAGTCTGCGGCCATACCGACAGCCAGGGACAGGACGGCTACAACCTCGCACTGTCTGAAAAACGGGCCCGCTCGGTCGTTGACTTCCTCAATGCCAACGGCATCCCGGCATATCGCACCCGCTTCAAAGGCTGCGGAAGCTCCCAGCCCGTGGCCTCTAATTCCACGGCAGAGGGCCGACAGCGCAACCGGAGAGTGGAGTTCGTTGTTCTCGAAATGGAATAGCGCCTGCCCCAGGCTGCCTGCCCGATGGCAGCGACCAGGCAGCAGGCCACAAATAAATTACCGCCAATGGCACGCACTGAATCAAACATGCTACCCCTCGGAATGAAGGCGCCCGACTTTTCCCTGCCCGACGCCGTCTCCGGAAAAACCATGTCGCTGAAAGAACTGGCCCAGGGCAAGGCCCTGGTCGTCATGTTCATCTGCAACCACTGCCCCTATGTGAAGCACGTCAATGCCGGCATCGTCCAGCTGGCAAAGGACTACCAGCCCCGCGGGGTCCAGTTCGTCGCCATCAGCTCCAACGACGTGCTCAACTATCCCGATGACGCACCCGACAAGATGAAAACGGTGGCGCAGGAGGAGGCTTATCCCTTCCCCTACCTGTACGACGAATCCCAGGCCGTGGCCAAAGCCTACGACGCGGCCTGCACGCCGGACTTCTATGTGTTCGACGGGCAGCTATGCCTGGCCTACCGCGGCCGCCTGGACGAGTCCAGGCCACAGTCGGAGGTGCCTGTCACAGGCAAGGACATCCGCGCCGCACTGGACGCCATCCTGGCAGGGCAGTCACCCGACGAGCGCCAGCTTCCAAGCGTGGGCTGCAACATCAAGTGGAAAAAAACGGGCGAATGAAATCCTGGTCTGCCAAGCTGCTGCTCTTCGGGGAACATACCGTCAACACTGGCTCCAATGCACTGGCACTGCCGCTGCCGGCTTTTTCCGGCCACTGGCAGCTGGCGACCCACCTGAAGGGCGAGGACCTGCTGCGCACCCAGCAGCAGCTGCCACAGTTCGCCGCTTTCCTAAAAAAACACCAGAAAGACAATGTCTTCCCTTGGGCACTGGACGCAGACGGCTTTGCCGAAGAGCTGGAAAAGGGGTTGATCTTCAGCTCCGGCATCCCCACGGGCTATGGCGCCGGCAGCTCCGGCGCCCTGGTGGCCGCCGTATTCGAAACCTGGGTCAGGCAGGAGGACCTGCCGGCTGACCAACACTGGCAAAGCCCCCGGCAAACTGCCGCCCTGAAGCGGATGCTGGCCGGCATGGAGGGCTTCTTCCACGGCACGAGCAGCGGCACCGACCCCCTGATCTGCCTGCTGCGACAGCCAGTGCTGCTGGACAGCCTGGGCGGAGCCAGGCGCGTCGACCTGACTGACAAGGCCGCTGCTGCCGGGCAGCACTTCTTTCTGCTGGACACCGGCCTCCCGCGAAAGGCTACGCCATTGATTGCCTGGTTCATGGGACAAATGGCGGAGGCGTCCTTCCGCCGGCGCGTGGAGGCGGAACTGCTGCCAGCCGTGGACGGCGCCATCGAGGCTTTCCTCGCTGGCGACCAGCAACTGCTCTCCGGTTGCTTCCAACACATCAGCGCCTTTCAGTTGGAAAACATGGCGCCGCTAATCCCGGCGGACTTCCGGCAGATCTGGCAGGAAGGGCTCTCTGGCGGCGACTTCGGACTTAAAATATGCGGGGCTGGCGGCGGCGGCTTCCTGCTCGGCATCGCGGAAAACCTGGCAGCACTTCGCCAGCGCTACCCCGGCTGCAGCTTTACCCGCGTTTCCTTGACAAATGAAAATGAAAGCTAAATAATTTAACATGAAAAAAATCGTTTTACTCTTGCTCGTGCTCACAGGAGCCCGGGCCTGCCAGCCGGCGGAAGCACCGGAGCGGAAACAGTTGAGGAAAGAAATACAGTCGCTGGAAGCACAGCTGCTCAAGGCACAGGATGCCAACAAGGACAAGGCGGCGGCGCTGGCCCTGATTGAAAAGTCCCAGCAGTTTGCCGACAAATACCCGGCGGACACGTTGGGCGCCGAGTTGCTG
>JBEAYO010000250.1:0-5640 GCA_041159285.1 Bacteroidota bacterium
GCGCGCGGGGCGGAGCCCCGCGCGCATTTTTACGGGAAAGGGCCTCGCCAATGGACTTTTGAGACGGCCTATAAGGGCGTTAGGGTTGTGTAAATAGTCGCCTGGTGCGTGCTCCTCTTTGAAAAGGGCGCGGGGCTGCGTGCTTAGACGCGCTGCCGACCGCCCTTTCCAGGAGGTAAGCAGCCCTTGTAAGGGGTATTAATAAGCTACCAATAATCTCAGTTGCCGCCGGCCAGGGACTTCCCCCCGCCAAGCTGCCACATCACGGCCGCCCCGTCGTTCACGCCGGCCAGCAATTGCTGACCCCGCTTCCCCTGTATCACAACGGCATCCCGCACATCCGCCCGAAGCGGCGACAGCATGCCCGGCGCATGGCGGAATCCCCCCTTGCCGTCCCCCAGCAGCACCATGCCGTGGTTGGCATCATAGCGGCCGAAGTATATCCGCGACCAGCGGTTGTTGCCACCCAGGAACAAGTCAGGGTGGCCGTCCGCGTTGAAATCAGCCACGGCAATGGCATACACGGGCGCAAACTGCGCCTGCAGCGGCAACTCGCGCAGCCGGAAACCCTCGCCGGTGTTCTCCAGCCAGCAGCTCTCCAACTTCTCGGCTTTGTGCGTAGCCGCTGAGGACAACAGCCCCGGCTCTATGATGTCCGTAATACCGGCCGTGGAAAAAGAACTGTAGTCGTTGAACTTCTTCTTGATGGAGGGCATCTGCCCCGCCAGGTCGTCCCGGCTGGGTGCCGGGAAGCTTCTGCCATGCCGGAAATGGCACAAAATGGGATCCACGGAGCCGTTGCCGTCAAAATCCCCGGCATACAGGTTGGCAGGGGTCTCAGGACCCGCCTTCATCTGGCTGTTCAGGCCCAGGTTGCCGGCCACCAGGTCCTGGTCGCCATCGCCGTCAAGGTCCGCAGCCACCAGCCGGTTCCACCAGCCGTGGGAGGCCGGGATGTCATCCCCGGCGGCAGACTGGAAGCCTCCGCCCTGGGCCTTCAAGACCTGGATGGGCATCCATTCCCCTGCCACGATTAATTTTTTATCAGCTGCCAGCCAAACGGCATCCGCAACCATGCCGGTACCCTGCAACTTTGGCAGGGTCTGCGGCCCGCCAGCCGTGAACTTTCCTTTCCCGTCGTTCAGCAGCAGCAGGCTGGGGTCGGCAGCGGGATAATTGCCGGGTTGGCAATGGCCACCTACAAACAAGTCCGCATCGCCGTCACCGTCGAAGTCGCCGCTGACGGCACAGGAGCCCGCGGCCGTCTCCGCCGGAAGAGCGGCAGTGGCCTTGCTGAAACTGCCCTTCCCCTGGTTCAGGTAGAGGCGGTCCTGCAGGCTGGCATCTCCGGCCGCTTTTTCGTAGCCGCCCGAGACGACGTACAGGTCCAGGTCGCCGTCCCCGTCGGCATCCAGGAAGGCGGCGCCGGTGTCCTCACAGGCAGCATCTGCGGCGAAGAAGGAGGACTGTGCTGCGAACCGGCCATCGCCTTGCTGCAGCAAGATGGCGCCGGGCTGACCCTGCGCCCCGCCGATGAACACATCCTCCAGCCCGTCGCCGTTCACATCGCCGGAGGCCATACAGGGACCCTGCCGGGACAGGAAATGCGGCAGCAGGAACTGGGTGTTGAAATCCACATATTCGTTTTCGCGATGTGCAAAGGGAAGGGCGGCAAAAGCCAGTCCGGCAGCCGCAGCGGGCGGGCTGGCAGCCTTCGCGCGGGCCTCCGCTTGTTTCAGCGAAATTGTCTGGTTGGCGGGGATGTCTTTCAGGACGGACACCGTGCCGTCCGGCCACTCCGCGCGCAGGCTGTCGGCCTTCATGGCGCTGCCCAGTCCGAAATGCAGGCGCAGGTCCACGGCGGACTCATAGCCCCGGCTGGGCTGCTGCTCCAGCAGCTGCCGGCTGCCGGCGGAAAAGAGCGTCAGGCGGGTGCCGATGCCGTGGGGGTTGCCGGGCTTGCCCTGGAGTTCCACCCGGAGCCAGTTGTTTTTCGTGTTTGCAGCGGTATTGTTCCTGTAAACGGAGGCGTAGTCGTTGATGTTGTTGACCAGGAGGTCCAGGTCGCCGTCGTTGTCGAGGTCGGCGTATGCCAGGCCGTTGCTGAAGGCCGGTTCCTCCAGCCCCCAGTCGGCGGTGACGTTGCTGAAGGTCAGGTCCCCCTGGTTTTTAAACGCGAATTTGGAGATATTGGAGCCCTTCATCTGCTCGATGAGCTCCGTGGTGGTGACGTTGACGCCCTTGGTTTTGGCCTCCACGGCCTTGCCCATGGCGAAGTTGAGAAAATCCATGTCGGTATAGTCCTTGACGTAGCCATTGGTCACCACCATGTCCTTCCAGCCGTCGTTGTCGAAGTCGGCCATGAGCAGGCCCCAGCTCCAGTCGGTGTTGGAGGTGCCCGCGAGTTGACCTATTTCCGAGAAGGTGCCGTCGCCGTTGTTGAGGTGGAGCATGTTGCGCATGGACTGGTAGTAGAAGCCCTGTTTGAAGAGCTGGTCGAACTTCTTCCAGTTGTCAGGGCCGGAGTGCATTTTGAGCAGGACGGGGTCGTCGGGCAGCATGTCCACGGTAGCCAGGTCGGCGAGGCCGTCGTTGTTGAAGTCGGCGAAGTCGCAGCCCATGGAGAAATGGGAGGTGTGGTCGAAATAGGAGGCGAGGCTTTCCGTGAAGGTGCCGTTGCGGTTGTTGATGAAGAGATAGTCCTGTTCGTTGAAGTCGTTGCAGACGTAGATGTCAGGCCAGGAATCGCCGTTGACGTCGGAGATGCCGAGGCCGAGGCCGAAGCTGAGGACGTTGCCGGTGATGCCGGCCGCTGTGCTGACGTCCTTGAACTTGCCCTGGTCGTTGCGGTAGAGTTTGCTTTGGAAGTCGGGGTTGGTCATGTCGCGCATGCCGGGTTTTTCACTTTTCTCGCCGGCGTAGTCGTTGAGGGAGTGGTTGATGACGAAGGCATCGAGGTCGCCGTCCTTGTCCATGTCTAAGAAGGCGGCGTGGGTGGAGTATCCGGGGTCATCGAGGCCGTAGGCGGCGGCAGATTCGGTGAAGGTATTGTCCTTGTTGTTGATGAAGAGGAGGTTGCGGCGCATCTCGGGCTGGATGTCGGCGCTGCGGCAGACGTAGATGTCGAGCCAGCCGTCGGAGTTGATGTCGGTCATGACGGCGCCGGTGCACCAGCCCTGGTGGTCGGCGACGCCGGAGGAGGCAGTGATGTCGTCGAATTCCAGGTCGCCTTTGTTGAGGAAGAGCCTGTTTTTGGCCATGTTGCCGCTGAAGAAGACGTCCTGCAGCCCGTCGTTGTTGACGTCGCCGACGGCGACGCCGGCGCCGTTGTAGAAGTACTGGTACAGCAGGACGTTCATGGCTTCCGATTCCTGGAGGATGTTGCGGAAGTCGATGCCGGTTTGGGATTTGGAGAGTTTGGTGAAGAGTTGCTGGTCGTTGCCGCCGCCGCAGGAGAGGAGCAGGAGGGCGAAGGCATTGGATATGAGCACTTTAAGCGGTGTCATGAGCGTTTGTTGATGGTGAAGCTGCGAGTTGTTTCGGGCGCCCGGCCCGCCGGGCAGGTATTGCGGCCGAAATTTACGACAATAGTTTGAGTTGTGGAAGGGGAGGGGGGCAGGGTGCAGCCCCGCGGCCTTTCCGGCAGGCAGGCAGCATCTTTCCAACACCCTGTGGTTTTGAGGGATTCTTTTCAGTTCACATGAAAAGGGGTGCTAAACAGTTACAAAAAAACTAACATTTTCCAAAGGTCTGACACAAGTTGACAGTGGGGGAGGGTGAAATTTGCAGGACGGCACTGGCCTGGCAAGCCTGGCGGCAGAAGACGATGACCCGGCATCCACTTTGCTTTCCGGCTACAATTCAATAAAAACTGAAAACATGACCGAATCTGCTTTTTCAACGATGTGGGACGGCTACTGTCCCGAAAGCTTGCTGATGGGCAAGTGCGTCCGCATGCGCCTCAACCAGCACGACTATTTTGAAAGCGAGGAAACTGGCCTGCAAATCTGCCTCATTCCCGCCGTCCAGGCAGTGATCCTGAACTTCAGGGGCCAGGGGAAGTTCAAAACCACCCCGACCTTTGGCGACGAGGTGGAGCAGGGTGAGTTGTTAAGCCCTCAAAATTCCGACCGGACACCTTTCAACAATCCCGTGGCTGTATTTGCAAAGCGGGAAGACATGGCGGCTTACATCGCTGAAATTGCGCCGTCCCCCTGAAATAGTATCTTATTTTAACGAAAAAAAAGCCGTTGCTGCCTTGCAAGCCCCTTACAGAAAGGCCTTCTTCTTTGTCATCCTGGCAAGGCAAGGCCTTGCCACGCCATGCGCAAAGGCCCAGACGGAACCTCCAGCACCTGGCCTTTCCACCTTGCCCTTGACAAAAAAACACCCTAAATTTGTCAAAACCCTGAAAAACCGAATGCCATGCCCCTCAGCCCCCACGACGACCTGCTCAAGTCCACTTTGGCCATTCGCTCCCAGGCCATGGCCTTCCTGCAGCAGTTCATGCCGCCCGCCATCAGCGAGGGGCTTGATTACAACACCCTGGCCCGCGATCCCGACTCCTACGTGGATGAGCAGCTCAGGAGCCACTTCATCGACGTGGTCTATTCCTGCCGCTGGAAAGGTTCCCGTGAAGACGTCAAGGTGAGCTTTCTGCTGGAGCACAAAAGCTACCTGCCGAAGAACATCCACCTGCAGTTGCTGCGCTATCTGTGGAACGTCTATGAAAAACAGCAGGAAAAAGGAGGAAAGCTCAACCTTGTCATCCCCGTGGTCATCTACCATGGGAGGAAGCCCTGGCACGTGCGCTCCTTTTTCGACCACTTCTCCCTGCCACTGCCCGGCATGGCCCGCTACCTGCCGCAGTTCGATTACGAGTTCATCGACCTGGGCAAGGTCGAGGACGACGAGATAGTCGAGATAAAGGGCACCGTGCTCCGGAACACCTGTTTCCTGCTCAAGTACGCCGACAGGCAGGAAATGTATTTGCAACTTGTTTCTAAGAAATTTATTATTTTTACAAGGGAAGGAATCACTTATGAGGAGCAGGTGATTTCCTGCCGAATTTTTTTAAAATATCTCTATATGACAGTCAAAGATGATTTAAGTGCCTTCATCGAGGAGATGAAAGCAAGCCTGGCCGATGTGAAGCCGCTAGAGGGCAGCATCGCCGACATCCTGATCAGGCAAGGCCGTGAGGAAGGCCGTGAGGAAGGAATAGAAATTGGTCTGGAAAAGGGTCTGGAAAAGGGCTTGGAAATTGAAAAACTGGCTTCCCGCTTCGAAGACAAGCTGGACATCCTGCACAAGCTCATTGAAAAAGGCCTCGAGGCAGACTTCATTGCCTTCGTGAGTGGCCTGTCCCTGCCCTTTGTCCAAGCCTTTGCCCGCGTTTATCAAAAACAGAGGATTACCTTGCTGCTGGAGGCTGTCGCGCGTGCCCGAAAGGCGTCGGATGGTGCCGCTGCCGCTGCGGAGCTCAGGGCCGGGCTGTTGTCATTCGGCCTGACGGAGCGGGAAGTCGAGGATTACTTTTAGGTGGTGCACGGGAGGGATTAGGCTTGTTGCGACGGCTGGGCAGCACCGGCGCAATAATTTGCTTGGACGCTTGACACAACCCTCAATTTTTTTAGCAAC
>JBEAYO010000251.1:0-5637 GCA_041159285.1 Bacteroidota bacterium
AGGTGTAGCTCATTGGCAACTTTTAACAAAAGCAAAACTGTGGAAAATCAAGGATTTTTATTCCTGGTTTTGCAGGATTGAGGTGCGGAAGATGAGTTGAACAGCCCCCTCGTGAGTGAAAGTTCTTCTACATACTCTCAGCCCCGTCCAAAAAGTCTATTCATTGAGGGACCAGTCGTACTCCATGTAGCGGATGCTGGTTTTGCCGGAGATTTTCACCTTGCTGTAGCGGTTCAGGAAATCAGTGAGGTTGCCGAAGTCGGTGGCGTACCATTCGAAGATCTTGCTGAGGGAGGCTTGTTTGGCAGAGATCTGGTTGGCGCGCGGGTCGTTGACAAAAGCGCGGGTTTGATTCTCAAGGTCGGCCTCGAGGTTGGTGGCAGTCCAGGCCCTGTTGAGCAGCGGGGGGCAGGACTTGGCGGCGCAGTTGACGGCGAAATGGATGCGTGCATCCTTGAACTGCTTGCGGATTTGCTCGTGTTCGATGTCGTTGAGGGAGTAATTGACATTGCCGATGCGGATGCGCTTGACGTCCCAGGTCTTGCCGTTGTCCAGCTTCATGATGCTGGTCAGGGGATAGTTGTCGAGGATGAGTTTGACGGTGAAGGCGTTGTAGGCGTTGATCCAATAGGTCATTTTTTCGGCGCGGGACCAATTGCCTTGGGGAGGGGCGTTTTGAAGCAGGCTGAGGTAGGACTGGAGTTTTTGTTGTTCCTTCTTGAGTCCTTTGTAGTTGATCTGTCCTTTGCTGTTGACGTATTTGCGCAGGAGGGCATCCCAGATGTTGTGGGAGGGTGCGGCCTGGGCCTGCTGGGTTGCGGTGTTGTGCTGGGCCGTCGCGGTGGCCAGCAATGCGAGCAGGAGGAAGATCTTCATGGTCGGAGATTAATTAGGTTACAGATGATTGGAAAACAACGAAAGAATGTCAAAAGTTATTGGAATTGTTGCGAGGGGTCGGCGAAACATGGGAAAAAAAGTGCTGTTTTTTCCACTTGAGGTCTTTTCGCGACCAAAGCGGCAACAGGCTGCCTCGAAAGTTGCCAAAGACAGGGCAATCCGTTCCGCCGGTGCTGATTGCCCCCGGAAAGGGCGGTGGCGCTGTCATCCGCCGCACTCCATTCCAGGGTAAGATAACAGCACCGCCGCCCATCCTGCAGAGGGGGAAGCGGCATTCCAGGGCTTTTGAGGCCGCCCCGATGGCAGGTCAAACAAGCGCCGCTAGCGGTGAACCACGATCCGCTGGGTCATCAGCTGCCCGCCGGCCTCCAGCACGACGCAGTACATGCCGTTCTGAAGGCTGCCGGCCTCCAGGGCTGCCACATGTTCTCCTGCGAACGCCAGCTTGCGGTCGAGCAAGACGGCAACCTGCCTGCCCGACAAATCATAGACGCGGAGGTTGACCGGCGAGGCCTGCTCAAGTGTGAAGCCGATCTTCACCTCGCCATTCGAGGCCGGGTTGGGGGAAACGGGGTAAAGCCTGGTTTTGGAAAAATGAAAGACCCCCTCCCCCGTGCTGCTGACCACGTCGCCATCGAGCACAAGGTCCTCATCGCCCGGCTGGTAAGGGACGAACAGGAGTGGCAGGTAGAACATCTCGTCAGCGGTGCCTTCGCCCCAGGTGATGAGCTGGGGCGGGTTGTTGGGATTGACGGGGTTGTCGGTCGTGTTGTCATACCCCGCGTAGGCATGTATCTTCGTCCCCTGCGGCAGTCGGATCATTTTTTTGAAGGCGAAAGTTCCTTGCCAGTTGAAATCCCAGTCGCTGATCCTGATCAAGTTGATGGTGTCATTGGCAGGGGTTATCCCGAACACCTCCCAGTGGGTGCCCAGCAGGTGCATGTGGGGTGCGATGCCCAGCATGCTGATGTCCTGGGGAACGGTCCAGACGCCGTGGAACTCCTTGACCTGGTTGGCAGGGATGACGAAGGGGCCGTTGGTGAGGCCGCCTGCGAAGGGGAGCATGATTTTGGATTGGACGTACCGGGCGGCAGGCTGGTCGGCAAAAAACAGGTTGAAGGAGGAGGAATCCGGCTCGTCGGTGGTGGTCGGGGCATAGTGCACCTGGACGACGAGGTCTGAATTGGGGGGGATCCGCTGGGCGATCCCGTTTGAATAAACATGGGGGCGCTGGCCGGGGACATATCCCGGCAATTGCGTCCCAAAGGCGAATCCTCCTCCCTGGTTGCCCAGGTAGCCATACTCCGGTGTTTGGGCATCGTAGGCTGCCGCCGTGCCTGTGCTGTCTATCCAGCAGAGGGCATGGTGGAGGATCTGGAGGTTTCCGGGGCGCATTTCCAGGGCGACGAGGTCCTTTGCCGTCGTCAATCCGGTGGGCAGGACAAAGTAGCGGTACTCATCCACCCCATTCCCCGGGTGCAAGTGGGTCTGAGCGAATGAAAGGACCAGGTCCGGCGTGCCGACCTGGGAACCTGCCGGGAACGAGGGCAGTTCAGGTTCGTTGGCAGGGTCTCCCTGCGGCATGCCGGCATCAACCCAGGACTTGATGGTGGCGATCTCATCGTCGGTCAGGAAGTTCTCGCGGAGGTATTCCACGCCGAAGCCGTTGTCAGCCTTCCAGGGCGGCATGTATTTAATTTCCGTGACGTAGGCCATCATGCCGCCCCAGGCGACGGCTTCCTGGTAGTTGGTGAGTGGGAACGGGGCGATCTCGCCCGCGCGGTGGCAGCTGGTACAATGGTTGAAGACGATAGGGGCGACGTCTTCGCTCCAGGTCTTGGTTTGTCCGGAGGCGGGCTGGAGCGAGACCGCCAAAAGGCACACTGCCGCCAGGAATTCGGATGTTGGAAAACGCATGGCAATTTTTTTTTAATAGTTATGAAATGGTTGATCATGCTTGTTGCAACGGTTCGGTGAAGCAAGGAAAATGTGTGGGAAGAAAAGCGCGTTTTCCCCTCTTCGTTGCCCCCGTCGCAACAAGTCTATTGCTGTTTCCCCGGCAAGAAGCAGCCGACGGCACGGGTGCGGGGCACCGGCACCTCTGTGCCGAGGCGCACGGCGTGAAGGGCCGCTTCCAGTTCAAACGAGGTGACGACGCGCCTGCGTTCCCCCAGCCGTTCGAACATGTTGTCGATGCGCCCCCGGTAGAGCAATTCCTGGGTGCTTTCATTGACAAGGGCGGCTTCCGGGGTGATGGTGATGCCGAGCGAGTGGGCTTTCCCGGCGGCCTGGAGGACAGTGCAGGGGAATGCCAGCCCGTGTTTTTGCTGAAAAGCCGAGACCGTGGAATCGCTTGAAATCGGGTTGGGGAACAACGCCACGAACCCGATGCTGTCGCCACTGTAGCGATGGTGAATTTCAGCGAGGCGGTCAGTATAGGCCTGGGTGACCTTGCAGTCCTCCAAGAGGAAAAGATACACCGTAAAACTGTCCCGGTCCTGGGCAGACACGGCCATCTGCATCAAGCAGGCGATTGCCGTGAGCATCGTCAACTTCTTCATCTTTGAAATCTTTTTAAAAGCCCGTCCTTGTTGGAACGGCTCACAGGAATCTCAAAAGCCTCCACTTCCAGCAGGTTGCCTGAAAAAGACCTTATCTTGTCCAGGCAGACCAGATAGGAGCGGTGGGTGCGGTAAAACCTGTCCCCGGGCAGTATTTTCTCCATGTTTTTCAGGCGTTCGTAAATGACGAACCTTTGGTTTCTGGTGAAAATGGAGACATATTCCTGAAACGCCTGGACATAGATGATGTCGTCGATATTCACTTTCACCAGCCTGCCGTCACATCGGATGGTCAGGGTGGATTCGCCTTGCAATGCGCCTGCTTCCAGCAAATCGGAAGATGTGGCCTGCAGCAGGTCAGCCGCCTTGGCCACTGCCCTGGCGAACCTGTCGAAAGAGAAGGGTTTGAGCAGGTAATCGGCAGCATCCAAGTCAAAGGCGTTGGAGGCGAACTCCGAATAAGCCGTGGTGAAAATCACCGCGGGTTTGCAGGTGATTTTGCCGATCAATTCAAGTCCTGTCATATTCGGCATCGAGATGTCGAGGAACAGCACATGGACGGGGTTGGCATTCATCCACGCCAGGGCCTCGGCCGGGTTTGTGAACTTTGCGGCCAATTTGCAATGCTCCAGGCGGCTGAGGTACCTTTCGATGATTCTCATGGCAGGTTGCTCGTCATCAATTGCAATGCATCGGATCGGCTCCATCTGGTTACAGTTTGACCGTGAATAGGTTTGCATACTGCTGGACATTTTCAGCCCCCTGAAAATCAAAGGGATTGAGCCGGCACCGTTTCAAGGCGGGGCGCAGCGGTTGTCCACGCGTGCAAGATAGGCTCCAATGTCCGGTAGTTTGATAGATTTGACTCATTATTTCATACCCGGTTTAACCGTGAAAAAAAACTTTTCAGCGTCGTTGCGACCGGAGCCAGGGAAAGGCGGTTCTTCCCGAGCTGTGCCTTTTCCAGCCAGAAAGGCCGGCCATGCTCCTTCACAAAGCCTTCGGGAGGAAAGAAAACAGCACTTTCTCATCTCGCCGACCCCTTGCAACAAGTCAACTCAACTTCTTAATTCCAGCTTGACGGTGAACAAACTTGACGAATGTTCGATGTCCAGGACATACCTGCCGGGGTAAAATATATCCAGTCGTTCCCGCACATTCCTGAGGCCCAAACCTCCGATGCCATTAGCCAGCGGTTCCGGCTGGTGCGTGTTGACGACCGTGAATTTGATTTTTTCGGGTTCTGCCGACAATTCAATTCTAACGAAAGCCCTCGGGTTCACTGCGAAATCGCAGTGCTTCAGGGCATTTTCCACCAGTGGCACCAGGAGCATCGGCAATACCCGGCCGCCATGGACTTGTTTGTTGAAAGTGATGTCGTAGCGCGTATCCCCTTTCAATTGGAACAGCCAGACCAGCGTCTCAATCTGCTGGACTTCCTTGTCCAATGGGAATTCCGCCTGTTCGTCATCCATGTAGATGGCATACCGCAACATTTCGGACAGTTTCAGCACGGCCTCGCCTGCTTCCTCCTTGTTTTCCATGACCAGGCAATAAATGTTGTTCAAGGTGTTGAAAAGTGAATGAGGCTGTATTTGTGCCTGCAGCAAAGCCAGGTGCGTGTTCGTATGTTGTTGCTGCAATTTCAGCAGTTTCATTTCCGAAGCCTTCAAGAACTTGTTGTACAGTACCAGTGAGGAGACCAGATATGCTGACAAGGTGCCAAGCATATAAAAAAGGAAGCCGGGCTGGCGGGTTTTGAGTATCAGCGGCCGGGCGGCATCGGGCAGCAGGTGGGTTTCGACCTCGAGCCTGGCAAACGAGAACGACAGCAGCAGCAGCGAGGCATACAGCAGGAACCTCGGGTGTCTCCCCTTCATGAAGCTGTTGCTCATCAAGGGAAGGTTGAGGTAGTGCAAGGCCATTGCCCAGCCCAGCAGATAAGTTGCCCGCACGATGGCGAAAGAGGGGGCCATCCCGGTGGAAAAGACGAGGAAGGCCACGCTGTACAAGGACAACCAAATCCCGATTTCAATCTTGTGTTCACCAAACGCCTTCATGCGGAATAATTGTGACTGTTCAGCCACCCTTCCAAATGCCGCTGGCCTCCTGGAAAGGGCGCGGGGCTGCGCCCCGCGCCCTAAAAGCCCCTTCCCGCGCCGGTGGGCGAGCCCACCGG
>JBEAYO010000252.1:0-5634 GCA_041159285.1 Bacteroidota bacterium
ATTTTAGGGCATTCGGCCGGCCACAGGCCGACCGAATGCCCTTTCAGGGGGCCAATCGGCACCGGCGGAACGGATTGCCGGGTCTTTTGAGACAGCCTCCTTTCCGGAGGCGAGGCGGGCACTGAGGAATCCGTTCGCCGGGTCTTTAAAGGCATCCTCCTTCCGCGAGAGGGCGCATCTACAAGGGGGCTTTTCAGACAAACTCCTTCTCAAACAAGGGCGCAGTCCTACTGCCCTCCCTTTCGCTCCGCTTCAATATTCGGATTTATCTTCTTTGCCTCCTCGACGTAGCGGCGGGCAAGTGCTGGCTGGCCAGCATTAAAATAGGCAGTGCCCAGGTTGTAAAGCGCATCGGCATTGCCGGGAGCCAGCTCTTGCGCCTTGCCGAAAAAGGCAACCGCCTGCGTGGCGTTTCCGCTGATGCCATGCGCTACGCCCAGCAAGCGGGCTGTCTCATAATCAGCAGGATTTATGTCGTAGGATTGCGTCAGGTAGGAGAGCGACTTGCTCAGGTCGCCCTTTTGTTCCCCATAGAAACGGCCCGCATCGCGCAAGGTAATCGCCAGGTTATTCCTCGCTTCTCCATAATTGTCGTCCAACTGCAGCGCCTGGCGGTATGCCTGGATGGAGGTCTCGTATTCCTTTAGATAATTGTAGGCATTTCCCAGCAGCAAATAAGGATTCTTGTAAGTGGGATGAATACTGATGGCCGCCTTCAGGTGGTCCACCGCTTCCGCCAGCATGGCTGTCTTACGGGCTTCATTTTCAGGCTTCAGCGATTGTGCGATCAACTCCCCGCCGCATGCATTGCGCAACTTGGCGCTGTTGGGCACTGTCTTTACATCCGTGGTAAACAGCGTGTAATTGTCCTGCCATGCAAAATTCCGGGAGAATGTCATGATGCCCAGGACAAGCAACACCAAGGCTCCCATTGCCATGACGACCTTCCGCTTGCCGGCCAGGCGCTGGAACAGCAAGGCCACCAGCAGCGCGAAGCCCACGGAGGGCATGTAGATGAATCGCTCGCTCATGTTGGTGCCCACGGGAAAGACGAGATTTGAGACTACCGACAAGCTGGCCAGGTAAAACAGGATACAGTAGCTGAGGATGTCTTTCTTCGGAAGGCGCACCAGGGCGAAAATCCCCATCCCAAGGTAGAGCAGTACGCTCAGGATGACCTGCCAGTCGCCAAGCTGCATGATGTCAACTGCCCTGGGGTAGTAATCGTGGCTCAATGGATGCGGGAAAAAGAGCAGCTGCACATACTTGCCTAGCGTGTAAAAGACCGTGGCCAGTTTCTCGCCCGGCGTGAAGTCCACGTACTGGTTGCCAACGAGCTTCAAAAAAGGATTGTTCATCAACTCGCGGGGTGCCTCCCCGGCGCCTTCCCATCCCAGTATGCTTCCCCGTATCAGCAGGAACAAGGTGGCTGCGACCAGGTAGGGCGCTGTCTGCACCGCAATTTTGCCCGGCCGCGCGCTGGTGAAAAAATAAAACGTCAACGGCACGATGGCCAGGAAGGTGATGGCGTTTTCCTTTGATAGGAGGGCCAGGAAAAAAAGTCCTCCCGCCGCGAGCCCCAGCAGCGGTTTCTTGTCCTGCATCGCCCGCAGCGAGCAGTAGAGGGCAGCGAGGCTGCCCAGCAGGCTCATGATCTCGTCCCGGCCCTTGACATTGGCCACCGCCTCCGTGTGAATGGGATGCACCGCAAAGATCAATGCTGCGGAAAATGCCACCAGCACCGGGTACTGGGCATCCTGGCGCGCCGGTGCGGCGGTTTTCAGCAATGAAAGCAGCAGGTAAAACAACACCATCAAGCTGAGCGAGTAGAGCAGGACGTTCACCAGGTGCCCAGCCAGCTTCACGGCGTTGTGCTGCCCTGCCTCATTGGGGTCGAAAATCGCGTTGCCATCCTTGTCTTTCATCGCCTGACCCTGGGCGTCCTTTTTCTCCGGGGCAAACAGCTGGACCTCCAGGGCGTACATCGCCGGCGTGAGCGGGCGGTAGCGGCCGCCGGCCACGAGCTTTTCCTTCCCTTCAACCTTGAAAAAACCCCGGAAGGTGTCGTACTTTAGCAGCCCGGGAATGCCGGCTACCCCTTTGGTGGTAAATTCATTGTCGTAGATGACGATGGCATCGTCCAGGGTGTAGTCGAAAAACAGGGTATTGGAGTAGAGGAGCACGCCTATGGCGAACAGGACCCAGCCATAGCGTTGGGTGTTGAAGGGAGTGGAAAGTTGCTTTTGCTTTGTCATGATGGTTGATCTTTGTCGGTGGTTCCCTGATTGTCAGGGGCTTAAGCCGCCTGCTGCTGCAACAGCGCTGTATCTGACATTAAAAACGCGCAAGTATGAGCTGTTTTCGTGTGGATGCAGCAGTTGCTGATTTGCAAAGTAAATTTCTAAAGCTTTTTTTAAAAAATGGAATAAAAATAAATGTAACTGTTTATCACTCCTTTTTTATGCACTCCAGGGATTGCTGAAAAAGTAATGCCCTCAAAAACCAAAGGGTATTTGGTCGGTGCTGCTTGCCTCCCTGAAAGTGCGGTCGGCGGGGCGCCTGAGCGCGCCGCCTACGGGGTTGTGTAAAAAGTCCTTGCAGCTGATTCCGCCGGTGCTGCACTGCTTCCGGAAAGGGCGCTCGGCGCAGCCCCGCGCCCTTCTCAAAGAGTGGCACTGTGCCCAAGGGCCTTTTTACACAACCCCGGCATTCGGCACGGATGGAACGGTTTGCTGGATCTTTTGAGACAGCCTCTGTCCTTCCCGGAGGCCAAGCAGCCCCGGCAGAATGAATTTTAAAAGCGCCAAGGGTCTTTTGAGACAGCCTCCTTTCAGGAGGTGAAAGGCACTGGCGACTGAGCGGAACCGAAGTCTGGCCGCATGCCTTTAATTTTTTAAGGGGATTCCAAACAACAACATGCTTGCCTTAACAAATATAAAAAGAATTGTCATCCCTCTGCTGTTTTGCGCGGGAGTTACCTGCCATTCTCAGGTCATCACCGTCAAGGAGGCTGCAGGAGGAGCTCCCTTGGAAGGAGTCACCCTGGTCAGCGAGCATCCGGCCAGCTTTGCTGTTACCGACCGCAACGGACAGGCAGATATTGCCAGCTTCCGGGGAAGCCGCCGCATTGAAGTCGCGATGCTGGGCTGCCAGACGGCCGTCCGCTCCTTTCAATCGCTCGAGCAGGACAGCTTCCTGCTTTTCCTGGCTGCCACCAGCCTGCCGCTCGAAGAGGTTGTCGTCAGCGCCACCCGCTGGGAGCAGCGCGAAGGCGAAGTACCCCAAACCATCACTACCATCACACCTAAGGCGGTGGCGTTTCAAAACCCGCAGACTGCAGCTGACCTGCTGGGGACTACCGGCGAGGTCTTCATCCAAAAAAGCCAGCAGGGCGGTGGCAGCCCGATGATCCGCGGCTTTGCAGCCAACCGCGTGCTGATCGTGGTGGACGGCGTGCGCATGAACACTGCCATTTTCCGGGGCGGCAACCTGCAGAATGTCATTTCCGTCGACCCCTTTTCCCTGGAACGCACGGAGCTGCTCTTCGGCCCCGGCTCTGTCATCTATGGCAGCGATGCCCTGGGCGGCGTGATGAGCTTCAATACACTGAATCCCCGGCTTGCTGAAACGACCGCCTCCTTCGTCAGCGGAAGCGCCACCCTTCGCCATGCCACCGCCAACCGGGAACGCACCGCCCACGTTCATGCCAATGCAGCCTGGAAAAAGTGGGCCCTGGTCAGCAGTTTTACTTATTCAAATTACGGCGACCTGCGAATGGGTTCCCACGGCCCCGACGACTACCTGCGCAGGGAGTATGTGCAGCGCGTCAACGGCCAGGACCTCGTTCTGCAGAATGAAAACCCTCGGCTGCAACTCCCGACCGGGTACCGGCAGTTCAATCTCTTGGAAAAAGTGCGCTTTCAGCCCGGCAAACACTGGGACATCACCCTGGGCTTCCAGTATGCTGCCACCAGTGACTTCGACCGCTACGACCGACTGCTTCGCTACCGCGACGGGCTGCCCAGGAGTGCGGAATGGCGTTATGGCCCACAGCGCTGGCTGTCCAACCAACTGGCCATCTCCCATACCCGGGCCAACGGCCTTTACGATGAAATGGTCCTGCGGGCAACTTTCCAGCAGTTCGAAGAAAGCCGCATTGACCGCGATTTCAATGATCCGCTGCGGCGCACCCGCCTGGAACTGGTGGACGCTTACTCTCTGAACCTCGATTTTCAAAAGGCTGCCGGCAAGGGGCATCAGTTGTTCTACGGGCTGGAATTGGTTTACAACGACGTCAACTCCCGTGGCAAGGATACCCAACTGGACTCCGGAGAGACGAATCCAGGCCCCTCTCGCTATCCCCTGGCCAGGTGGGCTTCCCAGGCTGCTTATCTCTCCTGGCGATTTCGTCTCTCTCCCAGGTGGATACTGCACAGCGGGGCTCGTTTCAGCAGTCAGCAACTGCATGCTGATTTCGACAATCGCTTCTATCCCTTTCCTTTTGAAACCGTCAACCTGAACAATGGTGCCCTGACCGGGAACGCGGGAATCACATTCCTTCCGGGCGATGGCTGGCGCATTCGGGCCAGCCTGTCCACCGGCTTTCGAAGCCCCAATGTCGACGACATGGGGAAGGTCTTCGATTCCGCCCCCGGTTTGGTCGTGGTGCCCAACCCGGACTTGGCGGCTGAGTATGCCTGGAGTGGGGAGCTGGGGGTGGTCCATCAATGGCGCGAATGGATCAAATGGGAACTCACGGCCTTTTATACCCTGCTTGACAACGCCATGGTGCAGCGTGACTTTAGCCTGAATGGGCAGGACAGCATCCTCTACGATGGCGAACTCAGCAGGGTGCAGGCAGTCCAGAACGCTGCCGGCGCCAGGGTGGCCGGTTTGCAGACAGGCTTGGACTTAGCCCTGTCCAGGGGGCTGCTCCTG
Source organism: Bacteroidota bacterium (assembly GCA_041159285.1). Taxonomy (GTDB): domain Bacteria; phylum Bacteroidota; class Bacteroidia; order Chitinophagales; family Saprospiraceae; genus UBA6168. Next base: position 4,939 of record JBEAYO010000252.1, read on the forward strand.
TCCGCTCGTTTCACCTGGCAGCGGGGTGAAGAGGAACTGGAGGATGGGACAACGGATCCTTTGCGGCATGCGGTGCCCTGGTTTGGCGTTTCCCGGCTAAGTTATTCCCGGGTGAGATGGCGGGCAGAGGCTGCCTTGCTGTATTGCGGCGAGATCAGCTATGGAAACCTGCCACAGGAAGAACGTGCCAAGGACTACCTCTATGCCGGGGACGCTGCGGGCAGGCCTTATTCACCTGCCTGGGCAATCATCAATCTGAAAGCGGAGTGCAGGATTGCCAAAGACTGGTTTGTCAACGTTGGTCTGGAGAACATGACGGACCGCAGGTACCGTCCCTACAGTTCCGGCATCGCTGCCGCCGGCAGGAATTTTATTTTATCCATTCGCGCTAATTTTTGAGCCCTCGAATTTTCCCTATGCCAGGAATCGGCCTTTGTACGTGCTTTGAAAGCCGGAATTATTTTAAAAACGCTGTGTCAAATGCAGTGAAATGCATTTAATTTTGCTGATTGTTTGGCTTCCTGAAAGGTTAGGTTGCTCAACTGGGGGCCATTCATGTGTTGCAAAAAGTTAGGGTTGAATAAAGAGTCCGTGTGACTTGTTTCGCCGGTGCTGCCCAACTCCATCGGAAAGGCTGCCCGGCAGGTTACAGACTGGCCCAACACCCTGGAATCCCCCTTCCGCCGCGGTTTGGTG
>JBEAYO010000253.1:0-5583 GCA_041159285.1 Bacteroidota bacterium
ACCCCCACCCCGCGGCGGAAGGGGGATTCCAGGCGAACGGGGCGAAGCCCTGCGCGCCTTTTGCGGGAAGGCGCCTCGCCGGGAAATCTTTTGAGATCGGCTCGAACGCCTTTTCCGGGGGGCAGGCCGGAATCAGTCAATCCTTTTAAGAGAACCTTGACATTTGCCGCAAACTATTAACGCTGCATGCACGTTACTTAGGATGATGAAGCGGAAACGGCAGTGCGCAGCGTAAATTTGAACTGTGGGGAATCATTATTTTAAATTCAAATCACGTCGTATCGAAAACGCGTTAATAAATTTCCCTGGCTTACCTAATCAGCAAGATATGAAAACCTGGGTTTTGCTTCTGCTAGTCTTTTTCTTTTGCGGAGAAATCCTCGGTCAGGACACGCCCATCCAATTGGTAAACCCTTCGTTTGAAGGGTCTGCCAGAGAGGGGGATGTGAATACTGAGCTTCCCAAGGGCTGGTTCGACTGTGGCTTCCCCGGCGAAACGGTGCCGGATGTGCACCCCAAACTGGGAGGGGTTTTCAATGTCACCAAGGAAGCCTTTGATGGTGAAACTTACATCGGCATGGTGGTGCGGGAGAATGACACCTGGGAGCGGATTTCCCAGCGTCTCAGCCTTCCACTGGAGGGAGGAAGCTGCTATGAATTCAGCATCACCCTGGCACGCTCTGAAAACTATGTGAGCGCAAGTCGTGCAGACCCACAGTTCAAAAAGAACTACACCACGCCCGCCAAACTCCGCATCTGGGGTGGAGCTGACTTTTGCGACAGGGGAGAGTTGCTGGCCGAGAGCCCTCTCATCGTCAATACCCAATGGCTGACGTACGATTTTCGCTTTGAACCCCGCCGGACTCATAATTTTATTGTGCTGGAAGTATTTTACAAGACGCCGACGCCCTTCCCCTACAACGGCAACATACTGGTGGATAATGCATCCGCTATCGTGCCCGTCTCCTGTAAAGAAACACCACCTGTCGCCGAAAAGCCCGACAACAAGCCGGTGGCCGAAGCGCGCAGAAACGATCCGAAACCGGAAAAAAGAGAAGTGGTGGACAACAGTCCCAAAAGAATCATCAAGGAATTGGACAGAAACAGGTTGCAGAAAGGCCAGGTTATTCGCATTGAGCAAATTTTCTTCCAGGCAGACAGCCCGCTCATCCTGGACTCCTCCTTTGATGTGCTCAATGAACTGTACGACTTTCTCGTCGCCAACAAGGATGTCGTGATTGAAATTGGAGGCCACACCAACGGGCTGCCGGAGCACGAGTACTGCGACAAGCTGTCGACGTCCCGTGCCAAGTCCGTGGTTGATTACTTGCGGCAAAGGGGCATCCCGGCCAACCAACTCACGTACAAGGGCTATGGCAAGCGACGTCCTGTCGCCCCCAATAGCACTGAACAGGGGCGGATGAAAAACCAGCGAGTGGAAATTAAAATTCTGAGTTTCAACAGCTAAGAACTACCCATCAGACCATGGTGGCGTCAAAAAAAAAACGCCTGGGCCGGATGCCCTCCTTTCATTGAATTTATTAAAAAATATGTCATGCGGCTTCTTTCTCTGATTGCTATCCTATCCTTTTCCCTTGCCCATGCCTTGCAGGCGCAGGACGAAGAAGCAGTGCCGATTGTATTGCGCAACCCCTCTTTCGAGGGCACGCCGGTCGAGGGAGGAAGAAACTCCCGTTTTAGTCTGGATGGCTGGGCCGACTGCGGCGCCTTGGGTCAAACGCCCCCCGATATTCATCCCATGAAAAACGGCGGGCAGTTCGGCGTTACTCAGAAACCCGCCGATGGCCAGAGCTACATTGGCATGGTCGTCCGCCAGGATGAAACCTGGGAACTCATTTCACAGCGGCTGGAATCTCCACTCCTGAAAGGCAAGTGCTATGAGTTTACCATCAGCCTTTGCCGATCTGACAAGTATAAAAGCGCCTCCTCGACGGACTCCACGCTGGAGGTGGAATACACCACGCCTGCAAAACTCCGCATCTGGGGTGGATCCGGCGTCTGTAGCAAACTGGAGTTGCTGGCGGAAAGCGCCTTGATTACCAGCTACCGCTGGCTGCAATACAACTTTCTCTTGAAGCCTACACAAAACTTCAATTACATCGTGCTGGAGGCTTATTACAACCCCATGACTCCTTTTTTCTACAATGGAAATGTCCTGGTGGACAATGCCTCTGCCATTATTCCGGTGCCCTGTAAAGTCGAAGAGCCGGAAGCAGCCCCCGAGCCTGTAGTAGAACAGCCGGCTCCACCAAAGCCTAAAATTCTGGAAGAACTGGACCGTACCAAGCTCAAGGAGGGACAGACCATCCGCATCGACCAGCTCTATTTCGCAGCCGACAGCACGGCCGTCTCCCCGGAGTCCTTCCCGGTCTTGAATGAGCTCTTCGACTTTTTATCGGCCAATCCCGAAGTGGTGGTTGAAATCGGCGGGCATACGAACAGCGTGCCCTCTCATGAGTACTGCGACAAGCTCTCTGCAGCCCGGGCAAAAGCCGTGGTGGACTACCTGGAGGCTAAGGGGATTTCCGCCAGTCGCCTTCAGTACAAGGGATATGGAAAAAGGAATCCCGTCGATACGAATAAAACCGCAGCGGGCAGAAAGAAAAACCAAAGGGTGGAAATCAAGATTCTCAGCTTCAACGGGTAAGCAATCCAGCGGGGGGGGCGTGTTGTCAGACCGGACGGCACTGCCCGGCAAGCCAGGCTGCTTCCTCCTTGGTTAAAAAAGGAGATAACCTGGCATAGACTGTGGCGTGGTAATCGTTTAGCCATTCTATCTCGCGGGGTGACAGCAAGGCCCGGTCCAGCAGCTTCAGGTCAATGGGGAACAAGGAAATCGTCTCAAAGGCATAAAACGACCCAAACTCACTTTCGCCTCTCTCCACGCAAAGAATCAAGTTCTCAGTCCGCATGCCATGTGATCCCTCCCTGTAAATGCCAGGTTCATTGGAGGTCACCATCCCCAGCGCTAACGGCGTGTTAGACCGCGCCGAGCTGGCAGGGCCAATTCCGTGCGGCCCCTCGTGCACATTCAGAAAGAATCCAACGCCATGGCCGGTGCCATGGCCGTAATTCATCTGCTGCTGCCAAAGCGGCATTCGCGCCAGTATGTCGAGTTGTATCCCCGTGGTGCCTTCAGGAAAAACGGCATCTGCCAAGGCGATATGCCCTTTGAGCACCAGTGTGAAATCTGACTTTTGCTGGGACGTGGGCTTACCCAGGGCCACCGTGCGGGTGATGTCCGTCGTGCCATCCAGGTACTGCCCGCCTGAATCCAGCAAGAGGATTCCAGACGGCGCTAATTGTGCGCAAGTGCCATGCTCCGGCTTGTAGTGGATGATGGCGCCATTTGCGCCGTAGCTCACGATGGCGAAGAAACTATCTCCCATCGCCAGCTCCTGCTCCTTACGGAAAAGTGTCAGCTGGTCGGCCAGGCTGGCTTCCGTCACCGTGCTGCCCTGGTGCAGTTGCTCCTCCAACCAGCGAAACAGCCGGACCATGGCCACGCCGTCTTTTACCATGGCGTTCTTCAGGTGCCCGATTTCTGTTTTGTTCTTGACGCCCTTCAGGGCGGCGGTTATATTGCTTCCCTCCACAATCCGTTCCTCTGTCAGGATGCTGAACAGCTGCTGGTTGATGGAATGCCTGTCCGCTGAGATATACATCCCGGCGGTTGTGCCGGCAAGGAAGCCCTGCATTTCTTCGTAGGACTTGATCAGCACGCCGGCCTTTTTGAGCTGCAGCCTGACGTTTTCAGGTATTTTTTGGGGCTCGATAAAGAGCCAGGCCAATTCCTTCCCGACAACCGCAAAGGCATAAAAGACAGGGTTGCATTCCACGTCGCTTCCGCGCAGGTTGAAAAGCCAGGCTATATCATCAAGCGTTGTAATCAGGCAGGCGTCCGCTTCTCCGATTTTTTTTCTCACGCGCTGCAGTTTGTGCTCGCGGCTTTCTCCAGCGTACCGGATGTCGTGGTCAAAAACGGGCTGCGCCGGAAGGGGCGGGCGGTCATGCCAAATCTCACCCACCAGGTCCAGGCTTGTCTCGAGCACCACCTCTTTGGCGGCGAGTTGCCGGGCCATTTGCCGGACCTGCCCCGCTGAAAATTGCCTGCCGTCGAAGCCGATGCGGCTGCCATGCGGGAGTTGTTCCAGCATCCAGTCCAGGTGCTCAGCTGTATGGGGGATTCCCAGTTTGTGCAATGCAATGCCGCTGCCCTTCAGTTCCTCCGCAGCCTGCAGGAAATAGCGGCTGTCCGTCCAAAGCCCGGCATGGCTGGCCGTGACCACCACCGTGCCGGAAGAACCGGAAAAACCGGAGATCCATTCCCTGGCTTTCCAGTGGCTGGCCACATATTCGCTCTGATGTGCATCAGAAGAGGGGATGACATAGGCATCCAGTTCATGCTGGCGCATGAGGGTGCGCAAGGCCTGCAGCTTTTTCGGAGTGGTATTCATGTTAGACCAGGCAGTGATTATCAGCGATATCAGCCGTTCATGGAGGCCAGGAATTCCTCGTTGCTCTTGGTTCCCTGAATGTGCTTGAGCAGGAACTCCATCGCTTCCTCCGGCTTCATGTCGGAGAGGTGATTTCTCAGGATGAACATGCGTTGTAGCGTATCCTTGTCGAGCAGGAGGTCTTCCCGGCGGGTGCTGGACTTGGTGAGGTCCACTGCGGGGTAGAGTCTTCTGTTGGCCAGCGTGCGGTCGAGTTGCAATTCCATGTTGCCGGTGCCCTTGAATTCTTCAAAGATCACGCCGTCCATCTTGGAGCCGGTGTCAATCAAGGCTGTGGCGAGGATGGTGAGAGAGCCGCCGCCCTCGATGTTGCGGGCTGCGCCGAAGAACTTCTTGGGTTTGTGGAGGGCGTTGGCCTCCACACCGCCGGAGAGCACTTTGCCGCTCGCCGGTGCCACTGTATTGTACGCCCTGGCGAGGCGGGTGATAGAGTCGAGCAGGATGACCACGTCGTGTCCGCATTCCACCAGGCGCTTTGCTTTTTCCAGTACGATGCCGGCCACGCGAACGTGGTTTTCGGCGGGTTCATCGAAGGTGGAAGCTACAACCTCTGCATTGACGCTGCGCTTGAAATCGGTGACCTCTTCCGGGCGTTCATCCACCAGCAGGACGATGATGTAGCAGTCCGGGTGGTTTTTCGATATGGCGTTGGCCACGTCTTTCAGCAGGAAGGTCTTACCCGTTTTCGGCTGGGCGACGATGAGGCCACGCTGGCCCTTGCCAATGGGTGAAAAAAGGTCGATGATCCTGGTGCTGAAGTCCCTGCCGGTAGGCGACACGCAGAGATTGAATTTCTCGTTGGGGAACAGAGGCGTCAGGTAATCGAAGGGAACGCGATCGCGGATGTCCTTCGGATCCAGGCCGTTGATTTGGGACACGCGCAGCAGGGCGAAGTACTTCTCCCCTTCCTTGGGCGGCCGGATGGCACCCTTGACGGTGTCGCCGGTGCGAAGGCCGAAGAGCTTGATCTGAGAGGGAGAGACGTAGATATCATCCGGCGAGGTCAGGTAATTGTAATCTGCGGAGCGCAGGAAGCCGTAGCCGT
>JBEAYO010000254.1:0-5581 GCA_041159285.1 Bacteroidota bacterium
ACCAGCCAGATTCCTGATTTCGCAATGAAGGACCTGTTGAGCTGCCTGGCCTCTTACCCGGCCACCTTGCACCCTTCCAGCCCTTCACTGCCGAATACATACACGATCCAGCCCTCGGATTACGCAAATCCTGCCCCCTCAGGGTATTCTTACCAATGGTACAATGAGCAATTCAACCCCATAGCTGGCGCGACCTCTGCTTTTCCAAGCATTAATATCCCCTTCAACACCAATGATTTTTATTTAAAGGTGGCAGACCCGCGCACGGGTTGTTTCAAGTTGGATACTTTTGAAATATCCCGACCTCGCGTCCAGGCCTATGCCGGAGAATCCTACAAGTTGAACAGCGTCTGCCCCGGCAGCATCATACAACTGGGAGAAAGACCGCCCGTCCCCGGCACCACCTACAGCTGGAGCCCTTCGGAAGGGTTATACTTCCCTAATCCACAAAATCCCAACAGCACGGTGACCCAGCCCTACCTGGTGATACCATCATCGCCCTCGGGTACCACTTTCACCCTCACGGCCACCGACACTGCCAGTGGCTGCATAGTCACGAACGCTGTCACGGTGACTACCAGCACCGCACCGCCCACAGTTCCAAGCTGGTTCACGCTGGGCAATAACTATCAAAGTTGTTCCGGGAAGAGTTTTGAAATAGGACCGCAGAGCTGGCAGCTCAACAACCTTAACATACCTTTGGCAGGCCTTGTCTATAGCTGGACCCTGGCACCAGGCTCCCCGCAGGGCGACCTCAGCTGGTTGAGCAGTACCAATATCGCGAATCCCGCGGTCACCTTGCCTGCTTCATTCACTTCGTCCGTAGTTTTCCGATTGCAAATACAGGACGGGTCCTGCGGTTCCTTGTTCGCGGATTACACCATCACGAATGTAATGCCGGACCTCAGCACCATGGCCACCACGGCCACTTCTGTGTGTGGCACCCCGCTGACTCAAATCGGAATCAACCTGGCGAATGCAGGCGATTTCAGTGTTTCATGGATTCCAACCGCCGGTCTTTTTGACGATGAAAACGGCACCATGCCCAGCGAAGGCACTACTTCCCAGGTGTATGTGCGCAGCAGCAGCACCAAGACCTACAGCTTTGTGCTGGAGCACGAAAACAGCCGTTGCCTTTCTGTCGTGCCGGTGGAAGTGGCAGGGCCTGCAGGGCTTCATGTCGATGCCGGTGAAGATGCGAACTACTGCTTTGGATCCGCTCCAGTTTCCCTGGGGGCTGGTGGCTCGGCAGCCAGCTTTGTCTGGACCGCCATAGGGTACAGCGCTTCCCCGGTGGCCTCTGTCCTGGAAACGCCCACTTCAGCGGTTGAAACCGCCATGCTTTCTTACCTGAGCAGCACCAGCACGCTGGCAACCACCTTCTCCCAAACCACACTGGCACCGGGTACCTATCGCTACCGGGTCACGGCCAGCGACGGGAACGGATGCGATGTCTATGACGAGGTGCTCGTGCGGGTGAGCAGCTTCCAAACCGGTTTTTCCGGTGGCAACCAGGTGGCCTGTGAGGGTACCCCGCTGCAACTCGGCTCAGACGACGCACCCCTTGTTTACAGCTACGTCTGGACAGCCCTGCAACCTGCAGGTGCCAGCTCCACCCTCAGCAACCGCTTTGTGGCCCGGCCAATGGCCTCTCCAACGGTGAAAACGACCTACCAGCTAACCTATACAGACAATGCCAGCGGCTGCGAATCCTCGGAAATCGTCGTGGTTGACATCGCGCCTGCGCTGAATCTGGCAAATGTCAGCCAGCCACTGGCCTGTGACCCGGTGGCCAACCTGAACGTAACCGGCCTGGTGACCGGCTACAATGACCTGTTCAAGAAAAAATGGTACCAGTCCACCTATCCTTCAGCCCAGATACCTGCCCCGGTCAACGCCAGCTTCAGCAGCACGCGAAAGTATTTCCTGTATGCGGAAAACCAATACGGCTGCAGCGATGTGGCTGAGATCAACCTGCCGGTGGAGAACCCACAGGCTCCCCTGGTGCTGAACCAGGTCGTATTGGCAGGGGCCAGCTCGGCTAACCTGGCCAATTACACCCCCGCGGTTCCCTCTGTGAGCGGCGGCGTCTTCAAATGGTACAGCGCCAACAACCCCGTGGCTTCCAATGAACTGGCCAGCCTGGTGGTAGGCCCGGGTACCTACTACTGCTTTGAACACAGCCCGGGCGGCTGCGTCAGCGCCGGAGCCTCCCTCCTGGTGAAGTCCGCCCCGCCCCAAATCAACGCCCGGTTCGTGCAGGATACCATCTCTACTTTTGTGGAGGGTGAGCTGGCCTTTGAATTGTCCAACCCGGATGCACTGGGCGCTGCGAGCGGTCTTGGCTTCAGCTACACGCTCCCGGCCGGCATGCAAATCGGCAACTTCAGCAGCTCCAACACCTGCGGCGGCACGCTCACGGCCCAGGCAGGCACTACCGCCATTACTTTCACCGCGGGATCCATCCCGGCTGTTTCCACCTGCAAGGTGGTGATCAGGGTAAAGGGCTCGACGGGATCCTATCAACTGCTCCCGCAGCAGCTGAACCTGAATGGTGGCCTGGCCAACTTCACCCCGGCTGATACCTTACAGATATTGTCAGATGCCGACTACGACGGCGACGGGGTCAGCGACAGCACCGAGGTGGCCGACAGCCACGACCTGTACGATCCCTGCGATCCGATGCAGAACCCCGGTTACACCGGCTACGTGGCGGACAATGCTTTCTGGTCTGCCGCTGATTGTGACAATGACGGGCTTACCAACGGCGAAGAATACGACTTCGGCTCAGATCCTTATAACACGGAATCAGACGGAGATGGCATCTCCGATGCGCAGGAAAAAATCCTGGGCTCGAATCCGGGAGACCCCTGCAGCCCGACACAGAATGCCAGCTATACTGGCTACAACCCAACCCACCCTATCTGGTCCGCCGCTGATTGCGACAACGACGGGCTCAGCAACGCTGATGAACTGACTGAAGGCACCAATCCTTACATTGCGGATATGGATGGCGACGGCGTGCTGGACGGACAGGATGCCCAGGCTGGAGGGGATCCCTTTGATCCTTGCCTGCCGGCGCAAAACCCTGGATACTCGGGTTATGACTCCGACAATGCCATCTGGGCAGCCGCGGATTGCGATGGAGACGGTCTCGCCAACGGCCTGGAAGGTGCCAATGGCAGCGACCCCTACGACGATGATGCTGACGGTGACGGCGTGTTGGATCTGACTGACAACCAGCCCAATGCTCCCTGTTTCCCTGTGCAGCAAAAAGGATACACTGGCTACGACCCGACAAGCGCCATCTGGAGAGCTGCGAATTGCGATGGCGATTTCAAGACCAACGGCGAGGAGTACGACGAGGTTTACGGAGGAGTTCCGTTTGAATCGCCCTGGAGGGTGGATAATTTCAAACAGGACCCTTACAATCAAGACTCCGACGGTGACGGCTACAAGGATGGTCAGGAGGGCTGGTGGTACTGGGTATATCCCAATGACCCCTGTATGCCGTACTATTTCTACCTGAACAGTACAGCAAGCGGCTACATCGGCTACGACGGCACCAACCCTTACTGGGCGGTGGCTGACTGCGACGGCGACGGCGTTCCCAACGGCACTGAATACCAACTCGGCTCTGATCCGTTTTCAACGGACTCGGACGGCGACGGAGTATCCGATGCAACGGAATATGCTGACAGCACCGACCTGGCAGACCCCTGTGATCCTGTGCAACAGACTTCTTATACCGGGTATGTGAGTACCAGCACGGTATGGAGAAGTGCCGACTGCGACGGTGACGGCATTGAGAATGGAGATGAACACGACAATTCGACGAGTCCATTCGATCCCTGCAGCCCGGGGGTATCTACTGGTTTTGATACCACAAACGTCATTTGGACCCAGGCTGACTGCGATGGCGATGGCGTCGACAATGGCGATGAAGCCAATATGGGCTCGAATCCATTAGCACCATGTGATCCATCCCAGGTGCCCGGCTACAGTTCCTATGTTAGCTCAAACACCATCTGGGCAGCAGCCGACTGCGATGATGACGGCGTGACAAATGGAACGGAAGATACCAACAACTCCGATCCATATCTCGCTGACACGGATGGCGATGGAGTCAACGATTCGTTGGACACTGCGCCGACGGATCCATGTTTGCCTGCCCAGCAGCCACTCTATGCAGGCTACAATAACGGCAATACAGTCTGGGGTGCCGGCGATTGCGATGGCGACGGGTTGACCAATGGATCGGAATATACTTCAGGCACGGATCCGTACAACGATGACACCGACGGCGATGGAGAGACGGATGATACGGACACGGCACCATTAGACCCCTGCACCCCCTACGGTGGAGGGAGTTCCACTACCTCCATGCAAAAAGACCCGGCGTCTTTTGGAAGTTCTGTGCCGCTGTACGATCCCGCCAACCCAATCTGGGCCAATGCCGATTGCGATGGCGACGGAGTGGAAAACGGCGATGAGCACGACAATGGCAATGACCCCTACGATCCTTGCGACCCAGTGCAACTCAGTGGTTACACTGGCTACGATGTCGCCAATACTTACTGGCGGGCAGCGGACTGCGACATGGACAGCGTTTCCAATTACAACGAATACCTTGGCGGCACGCAGGTGTACGATGCCGATTCAGATGACGACGGATTCAACGACAATCCATCCAACGATCCAAAGCCGCTGAATCCCTGCATTCCAGCCTACCCAGCCAGCGCCTACACCGCTGCGGCTATTACCTCCCAGAGCGACACGATTTGCTGGAATACACCTGCGCCAACACTGGCAGCCTCGGCAGCTTCATCTGATTCCACTTTTGTTTTCCAGTACCAGTGGCAATCCAGCGATGACTCCATCTCTTTTGAAGACATCCCTGGAGAAACAAGCCTCAGCTACAGTCCTGGACCTCTGCAACAGACTGCTTATTACAGACTTGAAACTACCCTTTCTTTCGTCTCCGGTTCTGATACAATTGATTGTTCAGAACTCTCAGCTGTCGTCTCCATCAAGGTCCTCGAGCCATTTACACCTTCGTACCTGACGATTCAAGACAGTATTACGGCACTATGCCATGGCGCCACTCCCACATTGTACGCCACGCCGACTTATGGCGGTAGCGGACCGCCCTTCTTGTACCAGTGGCAAAGTTCTACAGATGGCGGGATGAACTGGGATGATGCAGGACCGCCCAATTCAGGGGCAAATCCCAACAATTTTGTGCCCTCTCCCGGCCTGAATGGGGATGTCACCTTCCGTTTGATCGCTGTGGATCAGGGGACCCATGAGTGTGGGGCATCCTTCAGTTCCAACATGCTGGTCCTCACCGTACAGGATTCTGTAGGCGCCGGCAGCATTGCCGCCAGCGATACCATTTGCCTGGGCGACACACCCAGCCCTATAACTTCGACCGCAGCTGGCAGCGGAGGTGGTACCATCAGCTATCAATGGGAAAAAAACACCAACCTGGCAAGTCCAAACTGGACGGCAATCACTGATTCCGTCGCAGCCGGTTTGACCTTGCCGGCGCTGACCACCAGCACACAATACCGGAGGGTGG
>JBEAYO010000255.1:0-5568 GCA_041159285.1 Bacteroidota bacterium
TTCCAAAGAGGGGCAATGCACCCCGGTGGCTTTTTACACAACCCCGGAGTTTTAGTCGCGCGGGGCAGAGCCCCGTGCGACTTTTGCGAGAAGGCGCCTCGCCAAAGGCTCTTTTGAGACCGCCTCCTTTTACAAAAATGCACTTGGCAAAGAAGTTTTTGAGACAGGCCCGCCGAGCGCCTTTTCCGGAAGCCGTACGGCACCGGCGAAAAAATTTCTAAAGCACGCAGGAAACTATAATACAACCCGAAAATACAAGTTTCTAAAACTAAAGTAATAATAATTCTAAAACATAAGATTACATAATGGACACCTTTCTGCTCGTACTCGCCTTCGTCTTGGCCATCACCGGCTTTTTGGGAAGCTTCCTGCCCGTATTGCCGGGTCCGCCCCTCGCCTTTCTGGGGCTTGTCCTGCTCATTTTCAGCGACACTCACCAGCCGGACAGCAGCACCCTGCTCATGCACCTCGTCGCCGTGGGAATTATCGTCGGCCTGGACTATTACATCCCCGTGATTGGCACGAAAATAATGGGCGGCAGTCCGGCGGGAACCCGGGGTGCCATCGCCGGCTTGTGCATCGGCCTTTTCTTTGGCCTGCCCGGCATCCTGCTGGGGCCCTTCCTGGGGTCGCTGACCGGCGAACTGATAAGCGGCACGTCAGGACCTGCAGCCTTCAAGGCTGCCTTTGGCGCTTTCCTGGGTTTCCTGGCCGGCACTTTCATCAAAATGGCCTACGTGCTGGTGGTGATTTGGCAATTGTTCAAGCTATGGTGAACGAGAGCAGGGGGTGTGTCAAAGCTCCGATTCGCTGCTCGCTTTGAGAAGGGCGCGGGCTGTGCACCGTGTCCTTAAGCCCCTCCTTGCTAAAAAACAGCCCCCACCTGTGCCCTGCCTATATGCACCATCTTCGCCTCGCCCGTCCTCCGGCCCTCGTAGGAAATGCCGGCGCGGATGTTTTTTGCCAGCTGCCGGTCCAGCCCGATGTTCCAGATGTAATTCCTGCCGTTTTGAAGCCCCTGCAGGAAGGCAAATCCGACCGGCGAGTTGGCCTGTCCCGTGAAGTTGATCTTCACGAATGACAATTCCGTGCGCAGGCTGGTCGTCGTGCTTTGGTTAAAGGTCATTTCCCACTTGATGTCATTGGTGCAGGCATTTTCCCCACCCGTTCCAAGTCGGTTCTCGGCGTATTGGTAGCGCCAGCCCAGCGCAGTCCTGAAAGATGCCGAGGGTTGCAGGGTCAACTGCGGCCTTGACTCAAAGGACTGTATGCGGTAGCGGCGGTTTTCAAACTGCTCGGAATCCTGCTCATCGATGCCAAGGCTGAACGAGGAGGTCAGGCTGAGGGTTGCCGCCAGGTTCCAGCGGAATTTCAGCGATTGTTCGGATACATTCCGGCTTTCAAATCCGTTGGTCTGAGCCTGCTTGCTGCGGTTGACGGACTGCGTGTACTGAAGGTCGTACCTGGGGTCGGAGCGGTTGAAAAACAAGGTATTGTACATGGTAGAGCGAATGGCGACCAGGGCTGTGTCGGCAATATCCAGCTGAAAGGGGTTCCAGGCGCTCACGTCCTCCAGCTGCCGCACCTTCCGGTTGATCTGCAGGGAGCTTTGCGTGGAGAACTTGCTCGCCAGCTTCCGGATGCCGCCGGCGTTGAACCAAACCGCCCTGGGTTCAATGCGGAGACCCTGATTGAATGTGACATTGTTGGTTTGAATGAACTCCTCGGTGAAAACAGTCACCCGAACGGCATTGGCGACATCGGGGAAGGGAGCCGGTTCCACCTCGTCGAACTGCACCTTCCCATCGCCGTTTCTGTCAATCCATTGATGGGTTCCCTCCCCTGCAGGCACCTGCAGGTACACAAACTCGACCTTTCGCTCCTGGCCGGAACCGATTTCATAGCTGGAGCTGCTCTGTATGGCGCCCTTGAAGAGGTTCAGGGCGTAGTCCATACGGCCCAGATAAGTCGTGGAGGGATTCAAATTGGAGAGGGAAGTATCGCGAATGCTGAGTTCGCGCCAGGTAAAGTTCCAGCTCAGGCGCGAAGTCTTGCTTTGCTGCCAGCTGCCGTTGAGGTTCAGCTCATCGGCCTGGGTAGAGGGAGAAAAACCCTCGGGCCTGGGGGCATAGTCGTAGCGGCGCTGGAAATTGGTGTTGAAGCTGACCTTTTCGCTGGCTGCGCTTTCCACGTAAAGGCGCAGAAGGTCGTAGTAGAAACTGGCCGCATTGAGGGTGTCACTTAGGAAAAGGCCGGAGTAGCGCGCGTTTTTTTCCCGCTCGCCATAAAAGCCGGCGCGCCAGAATTTAGTGCCGGTGCTGTCGCGCAGGAAGGGGACGGAGAAGTTGACCTTGGGGCGCTGGAAGGAACTGTTTTCCAAGGTGCCTGAGGTGTAAAGCCAGTCGCTTTGCAGCGAGAGATCGTATCCGTTTTTTTGAAAGGTGTATTTTGCAAAATGCTTCAGGCCACTGTAGAGGCTGTCGCGAAAGAATCCCCCCAGGCGATACTCCAGGTTGCCGTATCCGGGCGTGCGCAGCGACACCCCGGCATGGAGGAGATGCTCCTGGGTCTGGCGGACGGTGATGGCCACGTCGTTCACCCCCCGGTTGAGATTCCAGTCCCTGGTGAATTCCGCGGGCCTGTAGGGATTGAGTTCCCGGAAATTTTGCTGGGTAAATTCATAGTCGAGTTGCGTTTCCAACCTCCAACGCAGGGCTGGAGCAGGGCTGCCGGACGGATATGAGCTGGACTGCACTGCTTTTTTGTCTTTTTTCGAAAATTCGAAGACCTGGTGCAAGCCGGCCGTTGCCGCCAGGCCGGCATTGTCGTCGTCGTCGAGGGAAGAAAACTTATTTTTATCCACTTGGCTGAGGGCGACTTCGGCGCGCACCTTGGTATTGGCCGACAGACTGGCCTCGCCACCAGCAGTGTAAAGCTGCTGACTGTTGGGAGCGATGAGCCGGCGCACAGGCTCAAACTGCCCCTGGGGCTGACCGGTGACAGGGTCGGGGGCCACCCAGCGATAAACCCTGCCGTTGGCAGGAACGGTGGGATCCAGCAGGTAATTGCCGTTGCCGGGTCCCACCTGAGAAAAGCCGGCCGTGTATCTTGCCCGCTGCGAATCAGTGCTGAAGACGAGGATGCCAGTGTAAACAATGCCGTTGACGGTCGTGTCCCGGAGCTCGTACAAAACGCGGAAGGCACTGTACTCCAACACAGTATCTATGCTACTGGAAATAGCGCCATTGGGGTTGTCACCGGCGTTGCGGAGCGCCTCGGACTGGGCAGGGGTGAAGTCCTCGTCCACTGGCTGTCGGCCATCCTGCTCGGAGTAGGTATGCAGGTAGAGTCGGTATTTGCCGGTGCGGATTTCATTGTTGAGGGCGTAGAGGGAGCGGGTGTAGTTTTGCACATTGTAGTCAAACTCCACGACGATGCGCCGGTCCTTGGTGATGAGGCGCCGGTTGGTGAACGTGATGTGACCGGCATTGTAATCAATGACATAATCGGCATCCAGCCCCCGCACCATGAGCTGGCCATCCAGAAATACCTTTTCCGTGCCGGCAAGAACGATGATAAATCGCTCTCCTTCAGCACCTTCAAGGCGGTAGGGGCCCTGGTTACCTTCCTGTGCGGACAGGGTATTGCGGGCGAATTTTCCGCGGGCGATGGCCACGCTGGCTTTGGTGTCCAGCTTTGGGGCGCCAGCCGTTGTGCTGCCCTGCTGCCTGGAAGCGCCAGGCAGTGTCCACTGACGGCTGAAAGTCGCGCCCTGCAGTTTTTTAAAATAATTCATGAAGTAGGCGTTCGGCCGCACCAACTCGTAGTCGCCGGCAATCAGCTTGTTTTGATTTTTTGCCACCTGGATGAAAATCCTGTCAAATTCCCGAAGTTGCTGGGTATTGCCTTCCGGTTGCAGCGGGATGTTGTTGTCCGTAATGGCGGCCAGCACCTCGAGGTCCCCCAGGTTGCCGGCCATCTGCATGTTGAACTGGCTGTTCAGCACCAGGTTTTGATTGTTGCCAAAGGAAATGCCGCGGGTGTAGTTGCCGCTGTAATCCATGCCCCGCTCCGGGAGCAGGGGCGTGGGAAGTGACTCGTAGGGATTGTAGGGAACGCCGATGAGCCGGTCGGCCGCGTTGCGGCTCAGCAGGCTGGTGTCAATGCGGCTGAGGGGCTTTCCCAGGTTGAAAGGCAGCACGCGGTAGCGGATGAGCAGGTGGGTGGCAGGGGGAAAGACAAGGGCGGTGTCAAATCGGATGAAATTGTTCGAGAGCTGGTAGGCGGTGGAAGATAGCTTCGCTCTAGTAATCGGGTGAATGACTTCCACGGATTCCGGCGCTATCGTCAGGCTGTCCAACTGCTGAGGCAGGGATTGCAGGGGAAGGGTTTTGCTGCGCAGGGTGGTGATTTGCGCAGTTGCAGCTGCCGGCAGCAGCAACCAAAGCAAAATGTGCAGCGTTTTTGACATTCAGGCCATCTCTTGTTTCCGATTATTAACGCAAAATAAAGGAAAATCTGCACCGGTGTTGGCTGGAAAACAGAATTGTCGCGATGGACCAGTTCGTTGGAAGCAACAGGCTGTTTTTTAACCTGCGCGAAGGCTGCTTGACCCCAAGGGCGCGGGGCAGGCAAAAAGAAACGTTACCAGCCCCAGGGGAATCGCTTTGCAACAGTTAGTAGGCTCGCTCGTCCTTGTTGTCCATGAAGTTCATGAAGGCCCGGTTCACCACGCGGTTGCCGCCCGGCGTGGGATAATTGCCTGAGAAATACCAGTCGCCGGCATGATTCGGACAGGCAAAGTGAAGCCCCTCCAAGGTCTGGAAAATCACCTCCACCTGGGGGGCAATCCCCTTGGGTGTTACAATTTCGGCGATTTTACGTGAAATATCCTCTGCCCTGAACTCGTCATAGAGCGCCTTCACCTCGTTGTTGACCAGCTCTTTCGGCAGCTTCAGCTGCTCCTTGCAGCGCTCGTAAGCTTCCGTCAGCAGTTTCTCCTTCCCGTTTTCCCGGAGCAGTTCCACCAACGCGCGGAAGGCGATGAAGTCCTTCATTTTCGACATGTCAATGCCATAGCAGTCGGGATAGCGGATTTGCGGGGCGCTGGACACTACGATGATTTTCTTAGGCCGCAGGCGGGCCACGATTCGGATGATGCTGTTTTTGAGGGTAGTGCCGCGCACGATGCTGTCGTCCACCAACACCAGGGAGTCCACCTCGTTGTTCACGATTCCATAGGTGACATCATAGCCATGGGTCACCATTTCTCCACGGGAGCTGTCGTCAGCAATAAAGGTGCGCAGCTTGGCATCTTTGTGCACCAGTTTTTCTATGCGCAGGTTCAGGGACAGCACCTCGGCGATGGCTTCCCGGGAAGGATGGGGACCCAGCTTGCAGATTTGCTCGAGCTTGATATCATTGAGCTGCTTTTCAATGCCCCGCACCAGGCCGAAAAAGGCGCTTTCAGACGTATTGGGGACATAGGAGAACACCGTGTTCCGCAGGTCGTAATCCAAGGACTTCAGCACTGCCTCGCTCAGCTGTTCGCCCAGCTGCTTGCGCTCC